>JAGROF010000139.1 GCA_020440405.1 Chlamydiia bacterium | reverse complement strand
CGTTTTTGAAGACCATAATCCGGAAGAGAACTAAAAGTTATACATACCAAGTGGTTGCTGAGGTCTTTGGAGACGGTCAGACGGATATCCTCGCTTCAGGAACTGTCACTCTGTCTTGTAAATAAGTCGCATACCGAGGTTAAGAGACTGTCTCTAAAAAGGAAGGGGGATGGTCGGAAGATGTTCTGCGGTGTCCTTTTGTCCTTGGAAGGCTTCTGCATAAGCATTGACGAGCGGACGGGCAAAAAGCGGGTGAATGAGAAGAGAAAAGAGGATGGTTGTCACGACAATTTGAAGCATAAGGTTTTGCTCGGGAAAGGAATAGTATTTGGTAAATAGCATCGTGGTCGCGATGGGGATGAGTCCTTTGGGAGACATAAAGGTAAAGTACCCGATGGTTTTCCATTGGTAAGGGGTATGAATAAAACTGGCAAGAACGGCAATAAAGCGGATAACAAAAAGGAAAAGGAGAGCAAAAAGAATGAGGGAGAGGGTTAAGGTTTGAGATAGGATATGAAGAGAAAAAATTCCGAAGAAGATCAAGAGAATGTAGTAGAGGCAAAGCCCTTGCCGACGTGCCAAGTCAAAAAGGGTTGAGGCTAAGGGACGAGCAACATGACCAAAGGTCACACCTGCAGCAATCACCCCGATATATCCATTTGAATGAAAGAGCTCGCAAAAAGAAGAAATCGCAAAGGGAATCAAAAAGAGTGCCCCTCGCAGGAACTGAGATTTTCCCCATCCTGAATCATAGGCTGCCTTTGCAACAAGACCGCAGATAAAGCCCAGCCCGACACCTGCAATAATGGGGAAGAAAACATTAATAAAAAAATGAAACGGGTGGGGAATGTGAGTCAAAGAAAGGAGAAAAAAAGCTAAAATCCCCGTAAACGATCCTTCAACATTCACCATCTGCTGAATCCGAGTGGGAAGAGTACTAGAGTACGCCGAAGGCGTTGTTTTTGCATCGATAATTAGAAGGGGCAAAATAGCTAAAAACGCCTCTTGAAGGGTCAAAGGGAAAAGAATACGCACTAGAAAAATTCCTAGAGCCAAAGTCACTACAAACCCGATGGATGGAAGGCGCTTAGAATGAAAATGAAAGATTTTGGGAAGATGGAGGCGCGCGCCATCAATAAACAAAAAGAAAATCAAGGCAATACTTGCAATCCTCTCTAAAACAGCGATGGGGTGGCGAGGGCCGAAGATGCCCCAGACAATGCCAAACAATAAACAAAGAAGAGGAACAAACGGGAGGCGCTTCGATCCCCAACTCATTAAAAGAATAAAAAAACTAACTAAAGTGATGGTTGTCATGAACCTATCCCGCTATTAGAAATTCCAGAATTTTGAAGGTTTTTTTTCAGAATCTGAGATCTCTTTGCGCACCATACTTGGTAAAGTAGGGCAAAAAGAGATCTCAGATTCTGGGAAAAAAGGCTCAAAAGAATGGAATTTATAATCGTGAGATAGGTTCATAATGGTAATAAAGAGCTCACAAATTGTTGGTAAATAAAGGCGCCAACTCCCGCTCCTAAAAGGGGACCAACAATGGGAATCCATGCGTAATCCCAGTCAGACTCTCCTTTTCCTTGAATCGGAAACAAGGCGTGCACCATTCTTGGGCCAAGATCTCTTGCGGGATTAATCGCATATCCTGTCGGACCTCCAAGGGCCAGTCCAATACTGAAAACCAAAAGTCCCACGGCAAAGGGACCTACCCCTGAGCCAATTCCATTATGAATGTTAAAAATTCCAAGCACTCCAATGAGAAGAACAGCAGTGGCAATCACTTCTGTAACAAAATTCCATGTCTTATGACGAATCGCAGGTTGTGTACAGAAAATCAATAGCTTATGTGTTTTATTTTCACTCTTTTCAAAGTGGAGATAATAAGATGCCCATACAAGAATCGCCCCGATAAAGGCCCCAATAAGCTGAGCAATCACATAGGTGGGAACCAAATTCCATGTCGTTTTTCCTGCAATCGCTAACCCAAATGTCACAGCAGGGTTGATGTGTCCTCCACTAGCCCATCCAATGGTATAGACGGCAATGGAAACCGCAAACCCCCAACCGGTACTGATGACAATCCATCCCCCCTTTTCCCCTTTTGAGCGCTTGAGCAAAACGTTTGCCACAGACCCATCCCCCAAGAGGATTAGAAGCATCGTTCCGATCAATTCTCCCCAAAAAATACTCATCGCCATATGCACCCTAAAGTTTTTCGTTGACATATAGCATAACGGAATGAAGAGTACAAGTAAGAGGCTATTTATGGAAAATTTCATTCACCTCGGAATTGCTTTTCCATTCGAGTAAATTCTTCGAGCTCGACAACTTTCATCCAAGTTGACATCGCTCTCCAAAATTCACTCGCTTTGGAAAATCAAAGTCCCTTTCGAATGAAATTTTCCACAAATAACCTCTAGGCCATTTACTATAGATGAAGTATATTTTAACGCTAGACCAGGGAACAACCAGTTCAAGAGCGCTTATCATCACGCAAGATGGATCGATTATTGGGAGTGCCCAAAAGGAATTTCAGCAGATTTTCCCCAAACCAGGCTGGGTGGAGCACGACCCTATGGATATTTGGGCGACGCAAGCTTCGGTAATGAC
>JAGROF010000138.1 GCA_020440405.1 Chlamydiia bacterium | reverse complement strand
AAGTATTCTAAACTAGAGTTTTTTAAGCCCGACTTGGAAAAATTTCCTTGCCTAAGGCTTGCTTATCAGGCAGCAAAGGTGGGAGGAACCCTCCCCTGCTTTATGAATGCAGCGAATGAGGTTTTTGTAGAGCAATTTTTATCGGGCAAGATCCGTTGGATCGACATAGGAAAAAAATTAGAAACCTTAATGGAGGCGCATCGTGTGGCACCCCAAGAAAGCTTAGACATGCTTTTTGAGGTCGATCGAGAGGCGCGCTCCTTAGCAACGACAGCGTGAGGACACCTTGCAAAGCATTTTTTATATCATCCTAGCCCTTCTCGGACTTAATCTTCTTGTTTTCATCCATGAGCTGGGCCATTATATCGTAGCCCGTCGCAATGGCATGAAGGTCGAAGTGTTTAGCATCGGGTTTGGGAAACCCCTATTTAGCTGGATGCGAAAAGGGGTAAAGTGGCAGTTTTGCCCTCTTTTTTTTGGAGGATATGTGCGGATTGCAGGGATGGAGAAGGAAGGAGACTTAGAACCTTATGAGGTTCCCAATGGGTTTTATTCTAAAAAACCCTGGGCACGTATTAAGGTAGCCCTTGCGGGCCCGATCGTGAATCTTGTGTTTGCTCTGCTTGTATTCACAGTGATTTGGGGATTTGGAGGGCGAGAAAAGCCCTTTTCCCAGTTTACTCAACTCATTGGGTATGTCGATCCCCATTCTGAGCTGTACCAAAAAGGAATCCGCCCAGGGGATGCGATTTTAGAGTACAATAAGGAACCGTTTGAAGGGTATAAAGACCTCCTTTATGCAGCGATTGTCAATGGTCATCCTGCAAATGTCGAAGGGGTAAAAATCGACTACTTCACCCAGCAAAAGACCCCCTATGACTATACGGTCACCCCCTACGAAAGCCCGATCATTCAAAAGGGAATGAAGACAATTGGTGTTCTTGCTCCTGCCAGTTACTTAATTTATCAGGAGCCGCGCTATGAAAATCTTCCCATGGCACACAGCGGGATTCAACCTCAAGATCGGATCATTTGGGTCAATGGCGAGCTCATTTTTTCTAATGAGCAGCTCTCCCATGTGCTCAATAGCAACAAAGCCTTTTTGACCGTGGAAAGAGGGGGACAGCGATTTCTTGCTAAAGTGCCTCGCGTTCCTGTTAAAGATCTGAGACTCTCTTCAGAAGATGCAGTCGAAATGAGCGACTGGCAGTATGAAGCTGGTCTCTATGGAAAGTCTCCCGTTTTCATTCCCTATGCCCTCTCTTATGATTTGAGGGTCCAAAATGGCCTCTACTTTGTCGATGAAGACTCAAAGTTTTCTCGCGCTTCTTCGATCCATAAAACCTCTCAACTGGATGCTATGCTGCAAAGTGGAGACCGTATTGTAGCCATCGATGGTATTCCTGTTTCCCATACCATTGACTTGTTAAAACGGTTGCAAACGCCCCATGTTCAAGTGATCGTCAAGCGGGACGAGAAAAATGCGTTCTTATCATGGAAAAATGAAGACCAGACCTTTTTAAAGGGAACCGACTGGGAGGCCTTGCAGCCGATGATCCATTCGATTGGGCAAGCAGAGCCTCTTCGAGAAAGTGGGAATTTTCATCTTCTAAATCCCGTGACTCCTATCCGCCTAAAAGACTTCCCGATGACAGAAAAGGAGACCAAAGCTTTTCAAGAGTCTTTAGCCAAAGGGCAAGAAGCGATTCATAAGATCACAGATCCTGAAGAGCGGGAACAGGCGCAGCGCGAACTTGATCAGTACCAAAACCGATTGATTTTAGGAGTCGCGCTAACCGATCGTTTGGTCAACTATAACCCCAATCCTTTTGCGCTATTTGGAAGCGTCTTTAATGAGATTGCTCGCAATTTGACGGCTCTCTTTTCAGGCTCCCTAGCTCCTAAGCAGTTTGGGGGACCGGTCTTTATTGTTCAGGTGATGCAGCAAAGCTGGGGGATTGGTGTGAAAGAAGCGTTGTTTTGGTTGGGGGCAATTAGCCTCAACCTAGGGGTTCTGAATCTCCTCCCCATCCCTGTTCTGGATGGCGGGCATATCTGCTTCTCGCTCCTCGAAAAGATTCGGAGAAAACCTCTAACGGCAAAGGCCATGCAACGGATGGTGATTCCTTTCGTGGCCCTTCTGATCTTCCTCTTCATTTACTTGACGTATAATGATCTGACCCGAATCTTTGGACGATTCTTATAAGGTTTGTAGGAGCTCATTGACTTGAACACACAATTCAAAGGAAACTTTTCGAATTTGTTCAGCTAAGGCTTGAGCAGGCTCAAGCTTTTCAGTATTTTGACGGCGGATTTCTTCTAGAGCCTCAGCTATAGAGTGCGCTGCTTGTTCTTCTCGCCAGACTGCCCAGACTTTTTCGTACTTGCCTTTTAGAGCAGGGGAGAATGTTTCCATTAAGAGGAGGACATCTCCACCAGGGAGAGCATCGAGCGTCAGAAGATATTCAATCACTTGATTTTCATGTCTCAAGGCGTCAACAACTTTTTCCATTCTGCTGCTGGCGGTGCTTAAAGAAGCTTCTTCAATGGTCCTGCGGTGGATATCTTCTAAAGCAAAGCGGCGACGCTGCTCGCGGATTTCCACATACTGTGCCACAATATGACTGTTGACAGCTGCAATCAAAGCTTTTTCACAGACGTGTCGAATCTCTTTCAACTTAAGGAGTTGTTGTTCAATGGGCGTTTTTTCAAGGACTGCATGATGTCTCAAGGTAAATTCAATGAAGGGGATGAATCCTGATCTCAGGAGGGCTAGCTCTTGGTAAATTTTTTGTAGAGTTGCAAGAGTAGGCACCGATCTCGAAAGCTCTTGGCTGAAGAGATACAGTAAGCTGGTCTCTTTAGTTTCCCCAAATTGGGAGCGCTTGATCTCTTCAAAGCGTCTCTCGTTATCTTTCCCAAGAGCCGCTTCTTTCCGCGCGGCAATTCTTCTTTGAATTTCTTCGACAGGAATTTCTTCGTCGGTTCGACTGGCAAAGATAAGGCAGCAATCCTGCAAAATTCTTCCCACTTCCTCTTTAGAAGCAGGGGAGGCAGTGCTGTCATCAAAGCGGTACCACTGTTCTCCACATTTGCGGTAGTTGACATAGTGCCCTCCATCCGCAGATCCTCCAAGATGGACGCATGCCCAGCGGACCTCGTACTCTCCCCCTTTTCCATCCCGAGTAAACCGGGGATCAAGATAGAAAGTTTCTTCCAGATAGACCTTTTTCGTTTCCTTGTATCCTCCGCTTGCGCCGCCGCGGTGTGCATTCCGACACAGCTGCAAAAAGAAATATGCAGGAGTCTCTTCAAATCCAAATTCTTTCTGCGCGATTTCTAGCTTCACATCATGAGCAGTTTGTTGGTGGTATTGACAATAACCACTCTCTGTTTCAAAGAAGGCTTGCTCAAGGAAGGCTTCAAAAGCATTCGAATCTGTATGGCCATTAAGCGTTACTTTCCGCAGGGCTTCTTTTTCCGTAACAATGACGTTTTTCCATTGGCTTTCAATCTGCAAAGGGAAATCCTTCCGCGTACGGATATCATCTTTAACCCAAGCGATGAGCTGTTCTAAAGAATTTTCAGAAATAATTCTTTGGACTTTCTGCAGGTTGTTTTCGACTTTGGCGAGAATATCGGCTTCAATTGCTGCCACACGTTTTTCATAGGCACTTTGCGTAGGATAGTTACGTCTTAAGTCTGTTTCTTGATTGACAAGTAGGGTTTGGCGATACATCTCTTCTGTCACCTGAGTCCATTTCACAAGGACGGCTTTTAAGATGCCAGGGACATCGTTGAGTTCAGAGTAGTCTGTTTCCGGATCAATCGCAAGAAGGTAGGCTTTTAATCCCTCGGCGACACCTTCTCCCTCAATCCCTTCGGCTTCTAGTCTAATGACAAAACCCTCAAAGGCTTCAAGCGCTTCTTTTCCTGCAACAAGTCGCTCTTCCTGCCCTTCCCCCAGCTTAAAGACTTTATATTCGAGCATTTGGCTAAAGAGGGGATTCCCTTCGGGATTTAGGTTCCGAAGAAGGGCAGCCAAAACCTCTGAAGGGTCTTCTTGTTTTCCGTTGGAAAGTTTAATCGTAGTCACAAGGGGATCGAGAGCAGAGCGAAGTTTTGCCAAAAATTGAAAAGGCTTTGTTTCTCCCTGCCTTTGAGCCTCTTCATATTCGGAGGCGCATTCTTTCAAAACACGCACAAAAACGGCAAGGTCATCTTGATTGAATTCGCCATGGGCAAAAGGATCCAAACGAAACTCTGCATCGACGATCCAACGGCGTGTGACAGGGTCTCCAAGGATCCCTTGGAAAAGAGAGGCAAGATAGCAGGTATTCCCTTTATTCACCATTCCTGGAGATACGCTGGAAACTGTTGAAACAGGGCTCTTAGGAGCCTCAGGAACGTGGAAAGGGATCGTCTCGGCATGTCCCATCACTTTGTCGCGCAAGCCTCTTGCTTGTGCAAAAAGTGCATTCACGCTGGTGTAGTCATAGGTTTTGTGCTCAGCCATCCAAGTTTTTGCATACCCTTCCATTACACTTTCTACAGCCAGCATGCGAATCCCTTTTTGACGGTCTGCTAGGCGACTAGGGTCAAGGGCTGCGATTTCAACAAGGTCACGTCCAATATTTCCCACATAAGAACGAAAGAGTTGAAAATCAGCAGAAGATTCGATAGGGATCACGCGATCTAATAATCGGACTTCTGAAGGGGAAATAAAGAAACTGCAGATCCAGTCCCACCACTCGGTCATCAAATCCGTATTGCCCACTTTGGGTTGGGGAATGACATTCCTCTCAGTGGGAATCGTCACTGGGGTTAATGCTGAAGTTGACATTTTTTTTTACCTACTTATACTTACGCCCTGAATTTTGCCAGCGAGTATACCACAGGAGTTTTTTAATATGTATAAACTTTTTATTTTACCCCTTCTTTTCCTCACATCTCTCTATGGAGGGTGGGCTGAAAAGACCCTGTCGGAGCTCAGTTTTCAAGAAAAAATTGGACAAATGATCGTTATTCCTGCGTGCCCCCGCTACGAAAGTGATACCTTGCGTGCGACTCTGAAAAAATACCATATCGGCGCGATCTTAGTGAAACAAGGGCATCCCCTGCAGCAAATCCCTTTTCTCAATACCTTGCAAGAAGAGGCGAAGCTTCCCCTCCTTTGCACCGGAGATGCCGAATGGGGGCTTGGCATGCGGATGGAAGAGACACTATCCTTTCCGAAGAATGCTATCTTAGGACGTCATCCTGACCGGATTCATGAAGTGGGAACTTGGATCGGAAAACAATGCCACCTCGTGGGAATTCACCTAAATTTTGCTCCTGTTGTCGATGTGAATAACAATCCTGACAATCCGATTATTGGGGTGCGCGCCTTTGGCGCCGATCCTCAAGCCGTGGCTCAATGTGGCAAAGCAATGATTCAAGGGATGCAACAAGGAGGAGTGTTAACCTGTGCGAAGCATTTTCCTGGGCACGGAGATACCGATACCGATTCCCATAAAGGGCTTCCCCGCATTCCCCATTCCCGTGACCATCTGGAGACCATCGAATTTGTTCCCTTTAAGCAAGCAATCGTATCAGGGGTGGATGCCATCATGACAGGGCATCTTATGCTTCCCGCTTTGGATCCCGACGTCCCTGCAACCCTGTCGAAACGTATCGTGACCAATCTTCTCCAAAAGGAGTGGGGATTCGAAGGACTTATTATTACCGATGCGCTCAATATGAAAGCGCTGAGTGAGCATTATACCGCCGGTGAAATTGCCACCCAAGCCCTCTTAGCGGGGCACGATCTCCTGCTTTACGGCGCCCATCGCTATGATGATGTGCAGGGGATCTTAACGGAACTTATTCCTGCAGTCATCGAGGCACTCCAAAAAATCCCTGAAGAGGTCCTCGACCGTCATGTGCTAAAGGTCCTTCAAATGAAAGAAAAACTCGGCCTTCATCAAAATCGTTTCACGCCCTTTCCCGATAATTTAATGGATCAGCTTCATCCCCCTGAAGCCATTACCCTGATTGAGTCGATACAAGAATAAAAAAAGGCTCGCTTTTTGAGCGAGCCTTTTAAGCATTACTTGTCGTCCTCGTCGAGGATTTCGACTTCGGCTTCCTCGATGTCGGAATGGTCATCCTTTGGAGGTTCTTGCCCGGGGGCTTCTCCTCGGGGAGGAGGGGGCATTCCCCCTTCCGCACCAGGCTGGGCGCCTCCTTGCTTTTGGATCTCTTCCCCAATCTTTTGGATGTAGGTGTTAAGTTCCTCAGCTGATGCGTTAATCGCGCCGATATCGGTTCCTTCAAGGGTTTTTTTCACGTTATCGATCCGTGTTTGAATCTCTTTCGCTAAGTGATCAGGGATTTTATCCTTATAGTCCTTAAGGGCTTTTTCAGCTTGGAAGATGAGGCTATCCCCTTTGTTCCGGATTTCAACCTCTTCTTTTTTCTTCTTATCCTCTTCAGCGTACTGCTCAGCTTCCTTAACCATCTTATCGATTTCTTCATCGGACAATTTAGTTGGCGCTGTAATACGGATGGACTGTTCCTTACCCGTGCCTTTGTCCTTGGCATGAACGTGCAAGATACCGTTGGCGTCGATATCGAAAGATACTT
>JAGROF010000137.1 GCA_020440405.1 Chlamydiia bacterium | reverse complement strand
GGAATGAAATCCTGCAGATGGCGATTTTAGAGCCGACACTTGCCGTGCTTGATGAAACCGATTCGGGACTCGATATCGACGCAATGAAGGTTGTCGCATCAGGGGTAAATGATCAAATCAATGAGGAGAATGCTTTAATCTTAATCACTCACTACCAACGCCTTTTAGATTACATCAAACCCCAGTTTGTCCATGTTGTTGTTGAAGGAAAGATTATTGAGACAGGAGGAGCCGAGCTGGCTTTGACATTAGAAGAAAAGGGGTATGCACTTCACCGATGAGTTTGCTTGAAACACTAAAACCTCAGTTTGAAGAAAATGCCCCTTGGAAGAAAGGGGTATGGCAGGCTCTTGAGCAGAGAGGACTCCCGACAAAAAAGTGGGATGCCTTCAAATACAGTTCCTTGTTGCATTTAAATCAGGCGTCTTTTAAATTGGCAAAGGTTGATGAAATTAGGTTTACAATTTCGAGCGCCGCTGGGATCATTGCCCTCCCCCTAAATTCTGCGATGCGATCTCACGGCGCTCTTCTTTTGAAGGGCTTTCAAAAAAATCTTCGCGAAGAGACCAATCCTTACGCACTCCTCAATCAAGCCTTTGTCAGTTCTGGGATTTTTCTTTATGTTCCCCCAGGGAAAACCACTGAAATGGAATGGACGCTTCCTCCCTTTGAAGAAGGAGCCTTGCATAGCCCAAGAGTGGAGATTTTTTTAGGAAAAGGGGCCCATTTAGCAATCCGTTATGCCACGCAAGGAAAAGGACACTATTTCTATAATCAGCAATTGCAACTTTCTTTAGATGAAGGAGCAACAGCTTCAATTGAAGAGCATTTAGAACATAGCTCGGAAGGGTTTGCAATGCATACCATGCGAGCGCGTCTTAAAAAAGAAGCGGCACTAAAAGTCCTAACGGTTTCAAGGGGAGCGCAGCTAGAGCGCCATGATCTGCAAGTGGTTTTAGAAGGAGAAAGAAGTTCTGCGGACCTCAAAGGGCTTTCCCTTCCCGATGAGAAGGCAGAAATTCACCACTATTTAACTGTGAGACATGCAGCCCCAAACTGCCATTCGAATCAACACTATAAGACATTACTCAGAGGAAGATCTCGTGCTTCTTTTGAAGGAAAAATCTATGTTGAGAAAGAGGCGCAACAGACAGAAGCTTATCAGCTCAATAATAACCTTTTGCTTAGCCCAAAAGCACAGGCGATGAGCAAACCTAATCTGGAAATTCTTGCAGATGATGTGAAAGCTTCTCATGGGGCAACATGTGCACGCCCCAAAGATGAAGAGTTATTTTATTTGCAAACGCGGGGCTTGAGCAAAGAAGAAGCAGAGTGGCATCTTGCTCAAGGCTTTTGTAGAGAACTTGTACCCGAAGCCGTTTTCAGCCGGTTTCTAAAATGAGGTAAGAAGATGAATGCATTTGATGTGAAGCGTGTCCGGGAAGATTTTCCGATGCTCAAAAAAATGATGAATGGAAGGCATCTGATTTATCTCGATACGGCAGCGACATCTCAAAAGCCTCAGTCCGTGATCGAAGCGATTGAGCATTTTTATCGTGAAGAATATGGGACTGTACACCGAGCCATTTACGAACTCGCAGCCCACTCAACTGAAATGTATAGCCTTGTCCGCGGAAAAGTGCAGCAATTTATTGGGGCAAGTGAAGAGGAAGAAATCGTCTTTACAAGGGGAACAACAGAAGCGATCAATCTTGTGGCCCATGCTTATGGGAGGACCTTTCTTAAAGAATGTGACGAGATTATTATCTCTGAAATGGAGCACCACTCCAACATCATTCCTTGGCAACTCCTAGCCAAAGAGAAAGGGTTGAAGCTCAAATTTATTCCGATGACCCTCAAAGGGGAACTTCGCCTCGATGTATTTAAAGAACTTCTCTCGGAGAAAACGAAACTGGTGTCGATTGCACATATTGCCAATGCCACAGGAACCATCAATCCTGTTAAAGAGATCATTTCCCTAGCGCATGAAGCTGGAGCCAAAGTTCTTATCGATGGAGCGCAGGCCGTTTCCCACCTCAATGTGAATGTTCAAGAGCTTGATGTCGACTTCTATGCCTTTTCTGGGCACAAAATGTATGGCCCTACAGGGGTAGGAGTGCTTTACGGAAAAAGAGAGCTGCTTCAAGAGATGCCTCCCTTTATTGGGGGAGGAGACATGGTAGAGACGGTAACCTTAGAGTCTGCCACATTTCAGCCGCCTCCTCTCCGTTTTGAAGCGGGAACCCCTTCCATTGCAGAAGTCATTGGGCTCGGAGCAGCAATTGACTATATCGAATCTCTTGGGAGGGAAAATATTGAAACCTGGTTGTCCCAACTTTTAACCTATGCCACAGAAAAACTCCTTCAAATTTCTGGGCTTACAATCATTGGAACTGCAAAAGAAAAGGGACCTATTATTAGCTTTACCTTTGACGATCTCCATGCGCTTGATCTTGGAACGCTTTTAGGGCTGAAAGGGATTGCCATTCGAACAGGGCATCTCTGTGCCCAGCCAGCTCTTGCTTGTTTTGGGCTGAAAGCTCTTGCTCGCATTTCTTTTGGAGTTTACAACACACTCAGTGAGATTGATCACACCGTTGCTGCTATCCAAGAGGGAGCGCTCCTCCTAAAACCAGAACTTTCCTACTAGATAACATGACACAAAGCATCTTTTGGTTTCGGCAAGATCTTCGCCTGCGAGACAATCCGGGGTTGATTGAAGCCGCAAAGCAGGGCAGTGTGCTTCCCATTTATATCTTAGATGACAAGCATCAAATGGGGGAAGCCAGTCGATGGTGGTTGCACCATTCACTTCAAGAGTTATCCAAAAGTCTTAACGAAAAGCTTGTCCTTTTTAAGGGAGATCCTCTCACAATTTTACGAAAATTGATTGCTTCTGAAGGAATTGGAGCTGTGTATTGGAATCGGTGTTACGAACCTTGGAAGATTAAAAGAGATCAAAAGATCAAAGAAGCGCTGAAGAAAGAAGGCATCGAAGTTCAAAGTTTCAAAGCCTCTCTTCTCTGGGAACCCTGGGAGATTCATAAAAGTTACAAAGTTTTTACCCCTTTTTATCAGAAAGGATGCCTGGCCCTTCCTCCTCCCCGAGACCCTCTGCTGAAACCTTCTCAGATTGCCCTTTTACAAACCACGCAAGGAGAGACTCTTGAACTTCTTCCTAAGAAGAATTGGGGAGATAAACTTAAAAACGAGTGGAAAATTGGAGAGGAAGCTGCACATCATCGCCTGGCAACATTTCTTCAAGAAGGACTTCCCTATTATAAAGGGGGAAGAGATTTTCCTGCGTGCCCCTATGTTTCTCGTCTTTCCCCCCATCTTCACTTTGGAGAGATCTCGCCCTATACCCTTTGGGATGCTCTCAAAAAAGAAAGAGATGAAGAAAATGTTAGCCACTTTCAGAAAGAATTAGGGTGGAGAGAGTTTTCGTATTCCCTGCTTTATACCTTCCCCGATCTTCCTAACAAAAACTTTCAAGCAAAGTTTGATCGGTTTCCTTGGAAAAAAGACCCACAAAAGCTCAAAAAGTGGCAGAAGGGGCAGACAGGAATTCCTTTTGTTGATGCTGCGATGCGAGAGTTATGGCAAACAGGGTATATGCATAACAGAGCTCGCATGGTCGTTGCCTCATTTCTCGTCAAAAACCTTCTCATTCACTGGCACGAAGGGGCAGCGTGGTTTTGGGACTGTTTAGTGGATGCAGACCTTGCGAATAATAGTGCAAGTTGGCAGTGGGTAGCAGGATGTGGAGCTGATGCAGCTCCCTACTTTCGTATCTTTAATCCCGTGACCCAAGGGGAAAAGTTTGATCCTGATGGAGCCTATATCCACCAGTATGTTCCAGAGTTAAAGCACCTGCATCCTCCCCATCTTTTTTCCCCATGGACGGCTTCTAAGCAAGTCCTAGAAAAAGCAGGAGTGGAATTAGGAAAGAACTATCCTTATCCGATTGTTGATTTAAAGGAATCTCGAAAGGAAGCACTCAAAGCTTTTAAAAGTCAAAGCGGGCTTTAATAGTAAGTCCCTGGAGAGTGAGGTCGAAGCGATCATAGTGGTCGTTGAGAGAAATTAGAAGGGTTTGGTTGAGCCAGATTTGTGTTTCCCAACCTGCTTGCAGAAGAAAGTGGTACCGTCCGCACCCAAAGTAGGTTTCTGCGCGGAGGCCAATGGCCAGCTCGATCACAGGTTTGATGATTCTCAAATGATCTTGAATATTTACAGTTGTGCGTTCAACTGTAAGAGGGAGGGTCGTGTCGATCAGATTAAACTGATCCTTGCGGTCAGTATCATAATGGAGCCAGAGGCCTGAGAAAGCCATATTTCCATACAGACTAAAGATCCTTGAAAACTGCCAAGAAGTGTTTAGCCCTCCGCGGACCCCGATTCCCCATACCGAGTGATCGAAGCGGGCAGAGTAGTTAAAAAGCAGTTGTTGCATGGCAACCTGCAAGGGAAGCGTTTCATAAAAGACATTATAATCTTGCTTTTGCCACGTTCCTTTGATTCCAATAAAAGGGCGAAGCTTAAGAGAGCGGCTCACATAGAAGTTACGTCCAATCTCCAGGTCACCCACTTGATAATGCAAGTCGTAATGGGCATGGGCTTTTTCAAAGTTAGGAATCGTTGTCGTGGCAAATGCGGGTGTTAAAATCTCAAACCCAGGCTGGAGAAACTGAGAGCGCTTTGAGTCTCCTACATTGGTATAAAACCATGTATATTCGAGGATCATATCCCAGCAACCATGGCAAAAGTTCCATCCTAATGCCACCTTAAATCCTGGATCCCATGTCCAATTAACAGATTGAACCTCTCCTTTATTGGGAGAAGGATTTGCTAAAAGGTTGGTCATCCCTGTTTTTGCATAGGTTAAAGTGTCTAGCCGCGCTGTCCAATAAAGAAATGATGCAGAAAGATTCAGATCCATTCCTTCACGAACCTTAGGTCCGGCGCAAGGGGTAATAGGATGGTGTGTGGGTTGAGTGTTTGATGGATGTTCTAAAGCATCCATCCGGTTTTCAATATTTCGCATCCGGATTTCACTCTCCCCTCTGAGCCCCATACAAGGGAGCAAGAAAGCCAAGCAAACAGTCAACGCATACTTCATGACACATCCATTGTTTTATCTTTAACTTGTTATAAAACAAGATTGTCAATTGATTTTCAAGAAAAAAAATGATCAGAAATCAAAGCGGAGCTTTGCTGTGAGTCCACTGAAACTCAAGTCACCGTTTGATTGGCTTGTAAAATAGATGAAATGCCCATAGTTGATCCACACCTGAGCTTCCCATCCCAGCTGAGCTGCAAGATGGTAACGTTCCTGCTGAAACCACCACTCTCCGCGCAAACCCAGCATGAGCTCGATATTGGCGATGATCGTATCAGGGGTGCTTTTAATGCGTGTTGTGTTCGCAGATCCTCCACTGTCTTGAGAGATCTGGTCCTGTCGTTTTACATCATAGTCAATCCAAACTCCTGAAAAAGAGGCGTCAGAAACAATGCTAAAGCCTTTAAAAAAGGTCCATGTTCCATTTAAACCCATTCGAATTCCGACGCCCCAAGTCTCTTGATCTTGATTCGTGGTGATGGTTCCCGGAAGAGGGTTACCTGCCCCAAAAGTGATGCGGTTAGAGGTATACCGGGTCTTCCACTCTTGATCGGTCCACGTTCCTCGAAGACCAAAAAAGAGGCGAGTTGCCAGAAACTGGCTGAGAAAAAAGTTACGCCCGAGCTCTAAGTCGACAATATTATAGTGTAGGTCCCAGTGGCTGCGAGCTGTCGTGACTCCATCGACAGAGGCGTTGGTGATGCCAAAGATGGCAATACTAATCGGAACCATGTTGCCGTCAGCGCTTTGCGCACGGTCTGTCGAACTACTGTGGTACCATGTGTACCGCCCATAAAGATCCCAACCATCATGCTTTGGATAAAACCCGATTCCCACACGGAAGCCAGGCTCCCAGGGATAGTGCACAGAGTGGGCTTTTCCTGAAGAGGTTAATGTCGTATTAGGCTGAACCAAAACACCACTTGTTGCATAACGAAGCCCTTCCTGAATTCCCTTCCACCACAGGAATTCTCCCGTAATGAAAACATCCGCCCCTCCTTTCACAAAAGGACCTGCTGGAGGGGTAATGACTTTCTCCTCCTGAGCAAAAACTTTAAGCATGAATATGAAAAGAACAAGAATGCAAAACTTCTTGGCCATGGATGGTCCCCTTCCTTTTCTTTCTCTCTACCAGAAGCCACAGCGTTTGGGCAAGAAAAAAGGCACCAAAAGTTGGTGCCTTTTTTTCCATTTGGTTTTAAA
>JAGROF010000136.1 GCA_020440405.1 Chlamydiia bacterium | reverse complement strand
GCTCTACCACTGAGCTACACCCGCGGGCACCGAAAAGGAATCACCATAACACCTTAAGAGTTTTTTTTCAAAGACAAACCACATGCGACCCCAAAGTGTTATCTAAGCAAACTCGCTTGAATTTTTCTTTATTTCCCAGGTGGAGGGGAGAAAACAGGCCCTACTCTAGTCAAGTATGTTGCCTGTTTTCTCCCCTCCACCTGAAAAAAAATCGAAAATCCCTTCAAGCCTGCTTAGGTAGCACTTTGGGGTCAGAAAAAAAGAGTTGAATTTTTTTCATAAGAAAGAGTACTGATTAGAAAAAAAACCGTTGCGGCTGTTTCCCAAAAAAGGTAAAACGTGAGTTTTATAAGATTAGAGGTAGTTGATAAGGATGCTCAATTTAAGGAAGCTTAAACAGGACTTTTCTTCAGCGATTTTAAAGGAAGGAAAGGATCTTTTTGAAACGAAAAAAGTCCTGTCGGCTAAGATTCTTCATCTTGATGCCACCACTATCCGTATTAGCGCCCAAGTTCTCGGACAATATAAAAATACTTATGAGAGTGAAATTGAAATCGATCGGATGGAAAGTGAGACGATCGACTCAGATTGCGACTGCCCGTACCACTATGACTGCCAACACTTAGCAGCTGTCCTCTACTATTTGGAGTCGTGTCTCGATGAAATCTTGGTGAAGTACTCTAAGGAAACGAACCTTTCTGAAATGACAGGAGATGAGAGTTTTTGCGATGAGGAGAAGGAAAAACTTCTCGAAGCGGTGAAAGAAGCAGAGACGAAAGAGGCCGAGCGTAAAGATGAAGAGTATCAGAAAGAGCTTTTGAAAGAATATGTTGGTGCCTCAGCGCTCCTTGCGAAATCTCCGTTTTTCCTTCCGGAAGAAGCTCGAAAAGTGGAAAAAGCTGAGCTGGCTGTGATTTATCATTTTCCGAAAAAGGAAGGAGCAAATGTTGAAGTGCAGCTTGCGCTCCGCCTTCCTTCACGCTCTAAGCCCTTGCATATCCCGAATGTCAGACAATTTTTAGAGGCGGTGCGCTATCGTGAGCCGATCTATGTCGGAGGGAAAAGCCATCTCTTCTCTTTAGATTCTTTTGAGGAGAGTGAACAGGAGATAGCGCGCCTCGTCATGGACCATGCGAAGCTTCCTGAAAAGATGACGAATGAGCGGGCTCAGAAAATGGCAAGTCTTGACGTGAAGATTTTTGGAATGATCCTTGCAAAGGCGGAAGAAGTGGCTTTGGATCTTTTGAAGCAAAAGGGATGGGCTTATCAAGATGACGAGCTACCGACGCTTCCATGCCTTTTTGAAGAGAATCTAGAATCTCCAATCCATTTTTCTAAGTCTCATGCCAATATCAATATTGCGCTAGAGTATATCCACCCTCCCACGTCCAAAATCCTTCTCAACCCCATGCTTCTCATTGACCAACAGAAGATTATGCTTGAAGATGCGCGCTTTTTTGAATGTGCGAAGCCGGGGATTATTTATAATCATGTGTACTACCGGTTCCCAGAGCAAATCACTAGGCAGCATCTGCGGAGTTTGATGCCAA
Source organism: Chlamydiia bacterium (assembly GCA_020440405.1). GTDB lineage: Bacteria > Chlamydiota > Chlamydiia > Chlamydiales > Simkaniaceae > Neptunichlamydia. Next base: position 2,662 of record JAGROF010000136.1, on the reverse strand, counting down.
TGCGGGAGATGACGATCCCCGAGCCTCTTTTTGGAACGTTTGTGGAAAATGCTCTTCCTGAAATGGCGCACTTTGCTGAAATCGACATGGCAGATGTCTGTGAGCACTTTACCACCCTTCCATTTGTGGGGTCAATTGAGGCGGTTTGTGATCTCACTTTCCTAAATGGAGAGCTCGATGCTTCTCTCTCCTTCCGTTATGGAGACCATACGATTCCGGCGTCTTCTAAAAAGCTAGGCTTTAGTGATATTGATTCTTTCGTGACGGAAGAGGGAATTGTGGCACGCAACCTTGTGGAGGAACAGAAGATTATTGAAGATCTGTTCCAGGATTTTATTTTTGATCAAGATCAGCAAGTTTGGGTGGCAAAAACAGAGAAGAAGATTATTGAGTTCATGACCGATGTGATTCCACGCAACCAGCATCGAGTGAAGTTTAACTATCCTCAAAACCTTTTGGATCAATTTATTTACGATCAGTCGAAATTCAAGCTTTCTCTTAGCCATACCGACCGGATGGATGTCTACGAGATGCAGGTGGAGGTCAAAGGGGCTTTAAAAGGAGTCAAAGTGGATCGCTTGTGGGATTGTATTGTCTCTCGCCGGGCGTATCTTGAGCTTGATGTGGGGAAAAAGAAGACAACAAAATCCAAAGATAGTGGCAATAAAATCCCCAAAATTCTAGTCCTCGACCTCGATGAAGTGGGAGCGGTTGTGCAGCTGTTTGATGAGCTCGGCATTGAGAAGCTCGATAACAAAACGCTTGAGCGTCCCCTGTGGAGTTTGGCCAATATTGATGCCTCCAACTTCGAGGGACTTCCTGTCACGTTTACAATGACCCCACAGCTGAAGGAAATTCGGAAGCAGATGCTGGGAGAAAAGGTCTTGGAATTTAGCCCGATTCCTAAGCAAGTGGATGCGAAACTCCGTCACTATCAAGAAGAAGGAGTTCATTGGTTAGAGCGCCTTCGCACCATGTACTTGAACGGAATTTTAGCGGATGACATGGGACTAGGGAAAACACTTCAAGCGATTTGTGCACTTACCCAACACCGCACGGGAACAAAAGGCCCGTCTCTTGTTGTGTGCCCAACGTCTCTTCTCTACAACTGGAAAGAAGAGTGTCATAAATTTAACGGTGAGCTCAAGACGTTAATCATTGATGGAATGCCTAACCATCGCAAGAAATTGATTAAGGGCGTGAAAGACTATGATGTGGTCATCACCTCTTATAGCCTGCTTCAGAAGGATATTGAGGCTTACGATAAGACCACCTTTTCCTATATGATTCTCGATGAGGCGCAACATATTAAGAATCGGGGAACGCGCAATGCTAAGTCCGTAAAAATGGTGAAGGCGCAGCACCGGATGATCCTTTCGGGAACGCCTATTGAGAACTCTTTGGATGAACTGTGGAGTCTCTTTGACTTCTTAATGCCAGGGTTCTTAGGTTCCTATGAACGTTTTGTTGAGAAATATGTCCGTCTCTCTGGGGATGAGCAAACAAAAAATCTGGAATATCTGCGGAAAAAGGTTTCTCCCTTTATCTTGCGTCGCATGAAGGCGGATGTCTTAGATGACCTTCCACCTGTCAGCGAAAATGTGTACCATTGTCAGCTCACCAATGTTCAGAAAGAGCTTTACAAGTCCTATGCAGAATCTGCGCGTGATGAACTGGTCAAACTTGTGGAGCGGGATGGATTCGATAAAGTTCAAATTCATGTCCTAGCGACCCTCACTCGGTTGAAACAGATTTGCTGCCACCCTGCCATCTTTGCCAAGGAAAAGGCAGAGCTGGGAGATTCTGCCAAGTATGAGATGCTCTTAGAGCTGCTCCAAACGCTTATCGAAGGGCAGCATAAGACGGTCATTTTCTCTCAGTATACGCGCATGCTCCAAATCATGCGGGATGACTTTGAGCAGCGGGGGATCCGCTTCAATTATCTCGATGGATCTAGCAAGAATCGTTTGGACATTGTCAATGAATTTAATGAAGACCCCAACATTTCCGTCTTTCTTGTCTCGTTGAAGGCTGGAGGAACAGGACTCAATCTTGTTGGAGCTGACACGGTGATCCACTATGACATGTGGTGGAACCCAGCAGTAGAAAACCAAGCAACAGACCGGGTGCACCGCATTGGGCAAAAGGAATCAGTGTCTGTTTATAAGCTGGTGACTATGGGCACGATCGAAGAAAAGATTGTCGAGATGCAGAATCGTAAGAAAGGAATCGTGAAGAAAATCGTGAGCTGTGATGATGAAGCGATTACAAAGCTCACTTGGGAAGATGTCCTCGAGCTGCTACAAACTTGATGAATTATATCTGATTGTTCATTATAGTGGATACAATCGGATCGAAAAGGATTAGAACATGAAAGTCAAAGCTGCAAAGAAAGGAAATTTCATCAAGAATTTTAAACAAGGATTTATGAATCAACTCGGGCACCTTACGGGCATTTTTGCCAGTGATATTGGGATTGACCTGGGAACAGCGAATACCCTTGTTTATGTCCGTGGAAAAGGGATTGTCCTTGCAGAGCCCTCTGTTGTAGCAGTTGATTCCGTGACCAACGATGTCCTGGCTGTGGGGCATAAAGCGAAAGCGATGTTGGGAAAAACCCCGCGCAAAATTCATGCTGTGCGCCCCATGAAAGATGGGGTTT
>JAGROF010000135.1 GCA_020440405.1 Chlamydiia bacterium | reverse complement strand
AAAGACTATACCCTCTTTGGGAAGAATTTCTTTAACCTCCTCCTCTTTTTATGTTTGAATGTTTTGATCCCCCTTGGAGGGCTTGCTGCGGTGATTCTTGTGGGCTGGCGGTGGACGTTTCGCAGAGCTTTTCCACACTTGAAGGAAGGTGCCGAGGGACTTTTTAATAGTTATCCTCCTTTAAGGTGGTATTTTGGGATCAGTATCAAGTACCTAGCTCCCTTAATCATTGTCATTGTGATGCTGGACGCCCTTGGGGTTTTTTAAATGATTGTAACACTTGCGTTTTTAGCCCTTCCTTCATGGGTTGCACGATTCATGATTCGAAGGGAAAAGATCGGGTGGAAGGGACTGGAAGATCTAGGGATTGGAGCCCTTTTTCTTGCGTTATATGCGATGCTTCCAAAGCTTTCTCTTGTCGTGATCCCTTTATTGCAATGTTTGATCCTTTTTGATGCCTATTTAGAGCGCAAGACCCACCTCCGCTTGGAGAGGACTTATGTGACCTTAATCCCTCAATGGAAAGAGTTTATCGACTCTGCAAAGCAGCTCAATATGCACCGGTTTTTTCCTTTGGCGTTGGGGCTTTCCATTTTATTTTTATTTGCTAAGCATCCTTCCTTTTCGTTTTGGATGCTTGGGGCTGCTTGCATCCCTTTTGTCACGGGAACCGGGGGAAAAAAACACCTCTTTCTCCACCTCCTTTCGCGTCCTCCAAAACCGACATTAAACGGAGAAGATCCGACCCATTTCCTTTCCAAAAATGAAGAGTCCAAACTACTCCACCCACAATACCCACTTTATCGGTATCTTGAAGGATTTCATGGAGAAAAAACCTTTGACTTAAGGGTAGACAAAGGGGAAAAGCCCCATATTCTCTTCTTGTTTATTGAATCTTTGGGAGCTCAAAACTTAAGGATTCCAGGGGTGACGCCTCATCTTGACCGTTTGATGCAGGAAGGGATTTACTTTCCCCATTTTTATTCCAATTCGATTCAAACCTTTCGCGCTCTTTATGCCGCTCTTTATGGTCTTCCAGCTGCTCCCAATCACCAGTTAAGCCTCGACCCTAAGCTGGCTGCAACAGGGCTCATTGACCTTCTGAAAGGAAAGGGGTATCAGGCCAGTTTTTTTAATGGGGCTTCATGGGCCCTTAACAACCTGAAGATGTTTTTAAAGTCCCATGGAGCTGATACGCTTGTTGATAGTCGGGATATCAAAAAAGCTTGCCCAGAAGTCAAAGAGTTTTCTTGGGGGATTTTTGATGAGTATCTTTTTCAATATGTCTTAGACTATTTCTTAGCGCATCAAGATACCCCTCAGTTTGGGACCCTGATGACGATTTCTACACATCATCCCTATGTGCTTCCTCCTTATCTCCCTCAGAAGGCGGGAAGTGATCGAGAAAAGTTTCTCAGCACCCTTTCCTACACGGATCAATGTGTGGGCACATTTATAGAAAAGCTTGACCGGGAAGGAGTCCTAGAAAACACCCTTCTTTTTATCATGGGAGATCATGGGGATATGATTCAGGAGACTTTCTTAATGCCCTCGCAAACGACAATTGAGAACTATCATGTGCCTCTTATTATCTATGGGAAAGGGAGAGGAAAAGGAGGGCAGGTGGTAGACATGGAGGGGAGTCAAGCGGATCTTATGCCAACAGTCATGGATCTCCTTCACCTTTCTGGAGAGACGCACGCTTTAGGAAAGTCATTGCAGCGTGCTGAAACCCATCCGATTTTTCTCTATAATTACTTGAATCATCGAGACTATCATGTGAGGCAGGGGCAGGGAGAGTCTTTTGCCCAAGCGTATCGAGACTTTCTTCTGAATATCCATACCCATAATCAACTCATGCCTCTTAAGAAAAAAGAAAGAAAAACGGCTCACTTGACATTTCCTAAGGGGATTTCTGAAGAGGAAGTGTTAAGTCGTATTGAAGATGCTTACTCTATAGATTTAGGGTACCAACCTCATGTGACAGATCGAACTTTGAAGAGAATAGCGGAGGTCTCTTCTCATCTTGGGATCTTGAATCTTGAAATGTGCTTTTCGATCACAGATCAAGGAGTCAGGGAGGTGGTTGCAAAGTGTCCAGACCTTTTGGAGCTCAACATTTCCCACTGCCCCTTGATTAGCCATCATGTAGTCGATGACCTTCTGCAAAGTTTGCATCTAGATGCTCTGATTATAGATGGCTTGGATTTTGTGACGGATGAATGGGTGGCGTCCTTAGCCTTTAACATGAAGTGGATGATGCGGCTTTCCCTTGCCTATACTTATATTAAAGATGTTGCGGCTCTCATACGTGTTTTTCCCTATCTTGAAACGGCGTTTTTTTCTTACTCTCTCATTAGTCACGAGAGCTTAATCAAGCTCCTTGAAAAAGGAAAGCTTCATCGACTAAATCTTTTTGAATGCCAAAAGCTTACAGACGAAACCTTTCTGCAGATTCTTGAAGCGGGAAAACAACTGAAGTACCTTGTTCTCACAGATTGTCATGGGGTGACAGATGCTGCTTTTCTTGCGCTTAAAGAGATGCGCCTCAATACCCTGATTTTAATTGCTCCGACAAACTTAACAGATCGGGGGTTAGACGCGCTTTTAAAGCTTTCGATTCCACAACTTGAAATTCGTAAAGGGATAGGGCTGACAGAAAAAGGGATTCAGCACGCAAGAAAAAGCGCTGTGCAATTCGCCCACTTACGTATAGACGGAGGCTCTCCATTTTAGCTCATGCGCTTCCCCCCCTTTTTGCTCGCCTCATCATCCGGAAAAACCTGTCATGGATGGGAATTCTCCAGGACCTTTTTGTGGGGCTTCAATTGGCTTTTTTAGGCCCTTTTGCTTCCCTTGTGCATCTTTTGATCCTCTATGACGCCCTTTTGATGCAAAAGACAGGGCATCGCTTACATTTAAAGACCTTTTCTTTTGCGCTGCATGCCAAAGAATTTCGGGATTCTGCGCGTGCGCTTGGTATGTGGAAATGGCTTCCTCTCTTTTTAGGGGTGGCCCTCCTTCCGGTTTTTTTTTCTGCTCCTTCCTATTGGGTCCTTTTAGGGATTCCCCTATGGTTTTTTCCTCCAGACTCTCTGGTTCTTCTGTGGGAGGTGGAGCTTGTGCGACGCCCTTTTTATGCAAAGAAAGGAAATTTTGCCTCTTTTATTCAGAAAGAAATCATTCGTCCGACAGAAATATACCGTCCCCTTTCCCCTACTTATCCCCTTTATCGCTATACAGAAGGGTTTAGGGGAGAAAAGATTGCAAAGGTCAAGGCGCAGGGGAAGCCGCATATCATCTTTCTTTTTGTCGAATCCCTAAGGGCAAAGGATCTGCATCGCCTTCCCTATTTGAGCCGTTTGAAAGAGGAGAGCCTTTTTTTTTCCCATTTTTATGCGAACTCGGTCCTGACCTTCCGCACATTTTTTACCGCTTTGTATGGGCTTCCCTATGAGTTAGGAATCTCTGCAGGACTCGATCGGAATCTCGATGTGTATGGTCTGCCCGATCTCCTCAAAGAGAAAGGATATACCCGCAACTTCTTCACGGGGGCGACATGGTCTCTCAATGGCATTGGCCCTTTTCTTGCCAAATATGGGGGAGATATTGTGTATGATCGCAGAGAGTTGATGCAGCACTTTGGGGAAGTCGACCAAAGTTCTTGGGGAGTTGCAGATGAGTATCTCTTTGAATTTACCTTAGATCACTTAAAAAAACATTCTGAGACGCCGCAATTCTATACCCTTTTGACCATTTCGTCTCACCATCCTTGGAACGTTCCCAAACACTACCAGGGTCCCACCTTTGGAGAAGAACCAGGAGAATATACCCCCAAATATCTTCAAACCCTCCATTATACCGATGCCTGTATCGGTCACT
>JAGROF010000134.1 GCA_020440405.1 Chlamydiia bacterium | reverse complement strand
CGAAGAAAAATTTCTTTAGAAAATGCAAAAAAATCTGAACGCACTCTAATTCGCATACACCCTCTTACACTCTTTCCACACGCTCAACAAAGCGCGTTCTAAAGGGAAGTTTCGCTGCAGCTTTTAAAAGGGCTTTCTTTGCTTCATCTTTTGAAACATTCGCCACTTCGAATAAAATCCGCCCAGGTCGCGCCACTGCTACCCAGTGATCCGTTCCCCCTTTTCCTTTACCCATTCGTGTTTCTGCAGGCTTTTTCGTAATCGGTTTATCTGGGAAAATGCGAATCCACACCTTTCCTTTACGGCTAAAGTATCGGGTAATCGCAACCCGGCAAGCTTCAATCTGCTGATTTGTAATGCGCCCACGATCAAGAATTTGCATTCCATAATCGCCGAATTCAATGAATTGCCCACCTTTTGTGGTTCCTCGCATCGAACCCTTTTGCTGTTTTCTAAACTTTGGGCGTCCTGGTATCAGTGCCATTACGATCTTCTCCTAATTCCTATCCGTGTTGTTCGCCTTTATTGATCCACACTTTGACTCCAATGGATCCATAAGTCGTTTCCGCTCGTGCTGTTGCATATTGAATGTTTGCTCGCATCGTGTGCAAAGGAATCCGTCCCTCTTTATACCACTCAGTCCGCGCAATCTCAGCTCCTCCAATCCGCCCAGAAATCTGAACCTTAATTCCAGCTGCACCTGCATCCATTGAGGCTTGAATTGCTTTCTTGAGAACACGTCTAAAAGCCACACGTCTTTCTAATTGCTTTGCAATTCCTTCAGCTACAAGTTTTGCATCGAGATCTGGCCGCTTGATCTCAGCAACCTCAATCCAGATTTCTTTTCCTGTGAGCTTTTTAAGTTCTTGCTTAATGACCTCAATTTCAGCCCCTTTCTTCCCGATCACAAGACCTGGTCTGGCTGTGTGAAGCGTTACCTCAATCTTCTCACTCATTCGCTTGATGACGATCTCAGCTGTTCCCACACAACAAGGCTTTTTAATGAGGAAGTTGCGAATTAAGCGGTCTTCAAAAAGATGCTGTCCAAACTCTTGCTTATTGGCATACCATAGGGATTTCCAGTTCTTCTTAAGAGCAAGTCTAAATCCAGTTGGTGATGTTTTCTGTCCCATGTTTCCTCTTTTAACTTTCCGTTCCAACGATGACCGTAAAATGGCTCATCCGCTTCATGATAGGCACTCTTCCACCGCGGCTCTTTGATTTGGCCCGCTTCATAACCGGTCCTGCATCCACACGTACCTCTTTCACTTTCAAGTCACGGCGTTGAACGCTATAGAGTGTCTCTGCATTGGCAATTGCACTATCAAGAGTTTTCTTCAGGAGGCGCCCTCCCTTTAAATTTGAATAAAGGAGTTGTATGAGCGCCTCTTCACACGCCTTTCCTCGGATCAAGTCAGCAGCAAGACGTGCTTTCCTTGGGCTGATCCGGACGTATTTCGTTTTCGCTTTCGCTTCTCGCATGTTTCCTTTTCCTTTATTTCTTCACTGGGTGGCCTTTAAAGAGACGTGTAGGAGAAAACTCTCCAAGCCGATGGCCCACCATGTTCTCAGATACAAACACTGAGATAAATTTTTTGCCATTATGGACTTCGATCGTATGCCCAATCATTTCTGGAATAATCATCGATCGCCTAGACCATGTTTTAACGATATTTTTTGATCCCGCTTCATTTTGCTTGAGGATCTTTTTTAATAGATGATGATCCACAAAGGGACCTTTTCTTAAGCTTCTACCCATTTATTTCTTCCTTCGGTCTTTCACGATCATCTTCTTTGACTTTTTCTTCGAGCGGGTTCGGTATCCCTTTGTCTGCATTCCCCAAGGCGTTTGAGGAATATATCCATTGTGGCGTCCTTCACCTCCTCCATGAGGGTGGTCAACAGGGTTCATCGCTGTTCCGCGCACTGTCGGTCGAATCCCTTTCCATCGAGACCGTCCCGCTTTCCCCTCAACGCGAAGGGCATTTTCAGCATTTGAAACGACACCAAATGTTGCACGACATGTTTCTCGGACCATTCTGACTTCACCAGATGGCATCTTGATTGTGGCATATCCCCCACTCCGTGCCATGAGTTGCGCAGAAAGTCCTGCTGAGCGGACAAGTTTCGCTCCTCTTCCTGGATAAAGCTCAATATTATGCACAGTAGAACCAAGCGGCATGCTCTTGAGTTCCATTGCACACCCTGGCTTAAAGGGAGCCTTGTCTCCAGACAAAAGCTTATCTCCCTTCTTGAGCCCTTCAGGAGCAATAATATATCTTTTTTCCCCATCTAGATAGCTTAGTAAAGCAATATGCGCAGATCGGTTTGGATCATATTCCACAGAAGCAACCTTGGCTTCGATTCCATCTTTATCTCGCTTAAAGTCAATGAGTCGATAGAATCTTTTGTGGCCTCCACCTTTATGACGACAGGTAATGTGGCCATGGTGGTTTCTTCCATTAGTGCGTCGTTTTGGAGTCATCAGTGATTTTGTCGGTTTCACTGTAGCTCTTTTGCCTTTAACGCGCGTTAATTGACCAAAGCTAGGGAGAACTAACTTTCTCTGTCCGGGTGTTGTCGGTCGAAACTTCTTTACCATTCTATCTCCTAAACTGCATCGTCAATTGAATCCCCACTCTCGAGAGTGACGATTGCTTTTTTTACTGCAGGGCGAAAACCTTTATAACCTCGAACTCGTCGTTTCTTTGGCTTGATGTTAATGGTGTTCACACCCTTTACTTTAATCTTTTTCTCTTTGTAAATCTCTTCAAGGGCTCGAGAGATTTCATTCTTGTTAGCATTCTTGTCTACAATGAAGACATACTTTGGAGACGAGCATTTACTCGTGTACTTATTACTGTTTGAATGCTGAAGCCCTTCAAGAACCGTTGTCTTTTCAGTGACATGGCGGGCTTTAATGACGTGATAAGGATTTCTATCTTGCATCTACTTTCCCCCCAGGGCGCTTAAAAGTTCTTGTTGAGCGGAATCGATGACAACAACCTCTTGTGTTCTCATTAAATCATATCCGCTGATACTATCAATCGGCATAAAGCGTGCTCCAGGAATATTCCGCATACTTAAATAGAAGTTGGAACGTTCTTTTTGCGTCTTTTCCCCATCATCGCAGAGGAAAAGGACTTTTTTCTTTCTAAGCCCTGCAGCACTTAGGAATTCACAAACCGATTTTGTCTTAGGCTCTTTGAGTTCCCCTAACTTAAGCAGAGACATTTTCCCTTCGGCCATCTTTTGCGCAAGGAGATAGTGGATAGCAGCGCGCCTTTCTTTTCGATTAATGCGCACATGTTGATCAAACTTCGGCTTCGGACCAAAAACAACAGCCCCTTTACGGTACTGAGAAGTCTTTATACATCCTTGCCTTGCTCGGCCTGTTCCCTTCTGAGGGTGAGGCTTTGAGTTCGAAAGAGCAATTTCAGACCGCCCCTTAGTATTGGCACTCCACTGCCGCGCATTTTTCCGCACTGCAACAATGTAGTCTTTAATCAGTTGCGGATTCACAGAAACCTGAAGAAGTTTTTCATCAATCTCGACTTCTTCGACTTCTTTTCCTTTTAAATCATACTTCTTGAGTTTCACCGCAGTCTATTCCTATTTTTTTACAGGGGTTTTCTTAACCGATTTCCGGATATAAAGAAGGCTGTTCCTTGCTCCTGGAACAGCCCCTTTTACGAGTATCACTTGTTTCTCAGCATCAATGCGAATCACCTTGAGGTTTTCTGCCGTCACCTTCTGAGATCCCATCTGTCCTGCTTTTTTCACACCTGGCAGGCTGCGCCCGGGTGTACTTCTCATTCCAGTCGATCCAGCTGTTCTGTTAAACCCTGATCCATGAGATCCTGGCCCTCCGCCAAACCCATGACGCTTCACAACTCCCTGAAACCCTTTTCCTTTAGAGGTTCCACATACGTCAACAAAATCTACGTCAGAAAAGTAGTCGATTCCCACCTCTTGCCCCAGCTCAAACTCTTCCACTTGATCAAGGCGTGATTCTAAAAGGTGGCGTCTTGGCTCGACCTTTGCTCTTGCAAAGTGGCCGACGAGAGGTTTTGAAATATTCTTCTTTTTGGACTCTGGAACTTTAACAGCTCCAAGCTGAACCGCATTGTAACCATCCTTCTCTTGATTTTTGATCTGGACAATCACATTTGGCTCGGCAGCAATGACTGTACAGACAATCAGGTTTCCCTTTTCGTCAAATACACGGGTCATTCCTTTCTTCTTGCCCATCAGCTTTAGTGACATATTCATTTCCTTTTGTCGAACGTGGGTTCGCGATTGTTAACACTATTGAGCAACAGCGGAGTCATCAAAATTGATACCACGCCATTTATGGCTAAAGCGGAAAGGTTATCAAAAGGTGGATATTTTGTACAATGAAAATTTCTGGAAGGTTAACTTTCTCTTCCACTGAAAACTTTACTTTCTACTTCTGGGTCAATATTTTCGCGCGTGATCCATGCAACGGTTATAAGCACTCCTAAAATTGCAAAGAAAAGAGTAATAGCTAGTCGCTCTCTTATTAAAAGCAATAAATACTCCTTTGAGGCACAAATTTTTTAAAGGCTCTTCGAAGATTTGGATCCATCTCCTCATACCCCGAAGCGATCAGACCAAAAATAATACTAACTATGTGGAGGTATCTCAAATATTTTTGAGGATAGGCTTTTCCATTATAGGTCATAATTAGATTATGAGCCACCCACCCTAAGTAGGTTAAGTGTGAAATAAACTGTACTTTTAGGTGATTAAATTCTTTTTTATCGGTTTGCCTTCCTTTCCACATCATGAAAAGGGTTTCCCCTTCTTGTAAAACAGCTCTTTCGTAAATGATCATCCGACTTAGGTAACAAATCCCTTGAAGAACATTGCACCCTCTCCTGTTCAAAATAATAAACTTTCTTTCCGCACACCAGATGCAAATCTCAGCCGCACTAGCAATTACAGCCAGAGTCTCGCTTTCTATAAATTGAAGCTTTCCCTCAGCCTTTACAGCCTCAATCACTTTTTGCACCTCTGTATATAGATAAGGAAGGCGTATCAGCCCAATCAAGCTATCAAAGAGGTAAAATAGAGAAAAAGAAGCTTCCCCTTCCCATTTATCGACATAGTGAGATGTAGATAAGCAGGTTTGAGCAAATAACCTCTGCGATTCAGCAGGTGAAAGGGGGCGTAAAATAACAGCATGCATGAAGTCGTGTCTATAACGGGTACAATAAATCTATCATATAGCTAAAACAGTTTAAAATTGGGATGATTTACCCGGATCTTTCCGGTGTCTTTTGACTCCTTAAAACCTCTCCTTGTCTCATGGACAATGTTCTCGGTTTTAAGGAGTCAAAATCCATCAAAAATCTCTCGTTTAAATCATCCCAATTTTAAACTGTTTTAGCTATGATAAAAAGTTTCAGTCGATTTTTCGGT
>JAGROF010000133.1 GCA_020440405.1 Chlamydiia bacterium | reverse complement strand
TCTTAGGTGATTCAGGCCATGGATGGCAAGAGCAAGAGCGCCGAGTTTTCCGATATCGCTTCCAAGCTGACTCGGCTCGATGCGGCAATATTTTAGGGGGACTCCCCAAGCAAAGTGGGGAAGGGCTTGCTTCAGGGGATTCATGACGAGTTCCTTGTTAAGGGTCGCAATTGTCCCTAGAATAATCGCATCGGGATTAAGCGTTTGAAGAAGAATGCCAATCCCTTGGGCTAAGCGATCGATATAATCTTCCCAAACCTTAAGAGCCTTTGGATCACTTTTTTTCACCCTCGCGACCAATTCTTTCATATCCATAGACTCTCTCTCTGCAACAGCTGCCCCTCCGCAAAAAGCTTCAAAGCAGCCCGTGAGCCCGCATGCACATTTGGGTCCCTTCGGATTAAGAACAAAATGGCCCACTTCTCCTGCTGTATCGGTCCCTCCCTGGTGGAGTTTCCCATCAATGATGAGGCCTCCTCCCATACCAGTACTCATCGTCAAATACACAAGATTATCGACATGTTTTGCCCCGCCAAACATCCATTCAGCAAGCGCCCCTGCATTCGCATCATTATCCATAAAGACAGGGCACCCCAGCTTTTCCCGTAGGTACTGTACAATAGGGACATCGACCCAGTTAGGAAGATTGGGAGGGGTCAGCATTTTCTCTGCTTTTGTTGAGACAGGCCCCGGAGCTGCAAGACCAATCGCTCGGATATCATTGAGCTCAATATTTTCATCGCGAAGTAGGTGGCCAATCACTTCAACAATTTTCGGAAGCCCTGTTTCTGGTCCTCCTAAGGAAGCCGTTGCAATCCTCTTATGTGCAAGAATCGTCCCTTCTGCGTCCCCTAAGCACACAGAAACTTTTGTTCCTCCAATATCTACACCGATTAGATCCATTATCTTTGTTCGTCTACGAAGGCTCCTCTTCCTTCCAAATACCTTTTCTGATCTTCAGAAAGCCCCACACTCCCGCGGAAATCTGCTTTTTTTACCTCCGCTCCTGTAAAGCGAGCATGGGTCAAGTCTGCTTGTTCAAACGTTGCCCCACTAAGATGAGCATTTAAAAAGTCAGCCCCACGACAGTCGGTGGCATCCAAGTTGGCTTGTTTTAGATCAGCTCCTTGAAAATTGACATTGATCAGTTTTGATCCTTTAAGGTCAGCCTTTGCCATATTCGTATGCTTGAGGTTTGAGTTAGACAGATCCACATCTTTTAAGTCTAAAAGACTCAAATCAGCGCCAACCATGCTGACATGCTGCAGATGCCGCTTTTCTTTTTTCCCCTCTTCACTGATCTTCCCTTGGCACCCAGAAAGTAACAAGAGCGTTGCAAAAATGATCGAGCGTTTCATTGTCTTCTCCAAAAAGAATTCTTAGTGCAGGACATTTTTTGGAAAGCGAGAAGCAAGTGAGGCAAAATTAGATTTTTTTGACCGACGAGTCCCATAGCCACCGTGCTATGGGTGAGGAGGAAAAGAAATCTGATGTAGCCGCAGCTGGTTGTCGATTCCAAAAAATGTCCTGTACTAAGAAAAGGCTTAATGTAATATTCTTGTAACTTGAGCATACGTATTCTGAAAAGGAAAAAATGACCCATCACGACGTTGCCGTCTCCATCATCAAAAAGCTCTATCAAGAGGGATTTACCGCATACTTTGCAGGCGGATGGGTCCGTGATTTTCTCATGGATCACCCTTCAGATGATATTGATATTGCGACCGATGCTTCGGTTGAAGAGATCCAAAAACTCTTTCCTAAAACCATCCCTGTTGGGGTCAATTTTGGAATCGTCATCGTTGTAGAAGAGGGGCACCAATTTGAAGTGGCAACGTTTCGAAAAGACCAGGGATATAAAGATGGAAGGCGTCCTATTGGCATTGAACCCACCCATCCAGAAGAAGATGCCAAACGACGCGACTTTACCATCAACGGCATGTTTTATGATCCGATTCAAAAAAAGCTTTATGATTACGTTGGGGGAAAAGAAGATTTAGATAAAAAGATTGTGCGCGCCATTGGCAACCCTCATGAACGCTTCTTAGAGGACCGCCTGCGCATGATCCGTGCAGTCCGTTATGCAAGCCGTTTTCACTTTGTGATCGAAAATGAAACCTTGAAGGCAATCCTTGATCACGCAGAAGCCCTTTTTCCGGCGGTAGCCATTGAAAGAGTTTGGAATGAATTCTGTAAAATGGCGCTTTTCTCTAACTTCGATCAAGCGCTGATTACTCTGCAACGGCTCAATCTCCTTCCTGTAATCTTTCCCAAGTTGAAAGATACATCAACCGAAGAGATTGAAAAGCGCCTTTCTAGTCTTTCAGAATTCCCCGAAGACGCTCCTACAATTGCCCGTATCCTAGAGCTTTTCCCCAACGCAACCCTCGATGAAAAAAAAGCCCTATGCTCCTATCTAAAACTTTCGAACCAGGACCTTCACTTTGTGGAAACCTATCACCATGCCAAAGAGGTTTTTCTAGCGCCCAAAGAGCGGGATCCTTATGAGTGGGCCCATTTCTATGCGCATCATCTCTACCCAGTCTGCCTAAAAATTGTTGCCGTTCATTTCCCCCTTGACGAGCGGCAAACCTTTCTTCAAGAGCATCACATGCGCTACGACTCCTTAAAAAACCCCATTGAAAAAATCCAAAACCACCTCCCCTTCATCACATCTGAAGATCTTAAAAAGAGAGGCGTTAAACCTGGCCCTGAAATGGGACGTCTCCTCAAAGAAGGGGAGCGCATTGCCATCAATGAAGGGCTCGAATCTCCTGAAGATATCCTCAAACATCTTCCTTTATCTTGAGGACAACAACGGTTAAATCATCATGCTGAGATGTTCCCTCAGCAAAATACGCCACTTCTTCAATCAAATCGTCAACAATTTGTTGCGGAGGAAGAGTCCGATGATTTTGGAAAGACTGTAGGAGTCTTTCTTCCCCAAACATTTCCATGGCCTCATTATGTGCTTCTACTACCCCATCGGTATAGAGAAGGAGAACATCTCCCGAGTTCAGTTGCACCTCTTGGGTCACAACAGTCTCAAATCGCATGACCCCAAGAGCCATGCCTGGAGTGGTTAGAGTTTCAACCGTCCCATCTGCCCGCTGGAGGAGGGCAGGAAAGTGACCACAGTTAGAATAGCGTAGCCGCTTTGTCTTCGGATCAAAAAAAGCAATAAACGCCGTCACAAATACCCCCGTATCTCCTGTATCATGACAGAAAAGGTTGTTGGTTTCCCGAACAATAACATCGAGCTCTTCATGAATTTCTCCATAGCTGCGGAGCATACTCCGCACGCTTAGAGAATAAAGACACGCAGAAATTCCTTTTCCAGATGTATCAGCAATTGAAAGCATCAACTGCCCATTCGGAAGGAAATCATAAAAGTCTCCTCCCACCTCTTTCGCTGCAATAAAGCGGGCTGCCATATCCACACCTGGAAATTTTGGAAGCTCTTTTGGAAGAATTGAAGCCTGAACCTCCTCCCCAATGAGTAGTTCCTGCTCGTAGGTCTCACGTTCCAAACGCTCTTTATGCGCCACCTCAATGTGCTCATTGAGAGAATCTACAGTCTCATTGAAAATGATCCCCAAATCATTAATTTCAAAACCCATGGGAACAGGAAGGTAGCGCTTTTGCAAATCTCCATGCGCAACATGATCCATCATTTGGATCAGCTGACGCAAAGGCTTTCCTAACTTTTTCGTGAGGAAAATCGCCCCTCCTCCCCCTACAAGAAGAATCAAAACAAGCGCCACTAAAATCTTCAGGAAAAAGTAAGGAATATCAACAAAATTCACCTGTTCAGGTGCAGAAATCAATAGAAAAAAATTCGTGTGGGGAACATGCTTTTCGTTCGAAATATAGGTCTGCCCTTTAAACGTATATTCCCAGCCCACCGGGCGGACAAACCGGTGTCCTTTAAGCGCATGATCCGTCGAGGCAATGACAACCCCCTCTTGATCGATCAAGGAGGTCGAAGCTGGAGAAATGATGTTTTTCTCAATCGGAAAGTTTTGGGAAAGGTGGCGCAGATGGAGGACGGTCACCCACGCCTCATCGCGCTGGGGGGCATACCTTGTTAAATAAAATACGGGAACAGACGCATCAACAATAAAAACGTTCCCTTTTTTGGCCTCTTCAATCAGCCCCGTAAAATCCCCTCCTTTGATCTGAGCTTTAGACGCCATATCAGCCACATACTGCCCCGAGGGCAATCGCTTCAAATGGAACAGCGCCTCCACCCCATCTCTTCGAGCAAGCTCTCCAAGTTCTTCTTGAGGATTGGGAACTTTTCTTAGGAGATAGGCCACCTCAGAGAGAACCTCCATCTCTCGGTCAATAATGCCCTCTATAAGACTGACCTTTTGGTCCATGATCACCCTTAGCGTAAAGGTGTTATTTTGTTTTTTAACACGGAGATCATCAATGTAAAGCAGACCAACAAGAATCAAGAGTGGAATAATGAGGAAGGTCGTGGCAATCAGAAAGATACGGGTAGATAGAGATCCCCCTATCCCACGAAGCTTTTCTTTTTTCCCCCGATCCATGCTATACTTCCCTCTAAAGCACCTACCTGTATGATACCAAAAGAAATTAAGAGTTTACAACACCCCATTGTTAAGCATCTCGTTAAACTCCGCAAAGAGAAGAGGTACCGCGCTGAAAAAAACGCTCTCCTAATTGAAGGGAAGAAGCTCCTATCCGAATATCAGGGTCCTATCAATGTGCTGATCACAACCGAAACCTTTTCTCATCATCTTTCTCCAAAATCACACTTTATTGTTCCCCTTCAAATTATTCAAAAAATTTCGGAAGCTGTTTCCCCTGAACCATTTCTTGCAGAAGTCCCCCTCCCTCCTCAAGGAAACCTTGCGGGGAAAAAGCAGCTCCTTGCTCTAGACTGCATCAGCGACCCCGGCAATCTTGGAACCCTCATCCGTACAGCTCTTGCTTTTGGTTTTGAAGGTGTCTTCCTTATCGACTGCACCGATCCCTTTGGAGCCAAAGCCCTTCGTGCCGCCAAAGGAGCAACGTTTCACCTCCCTATTCAACAAGGAACAGAGCAAGAACTTTTATCTCTGATTGAGGAAAATCAGCTCACTCCCTACGTCGCCGATACGCAAGGAAAGGAAACCCCTTTAACCTCTCCTCTCATTTTAATCTTGGGAAGTGAAGCTCACGGCCCTTCCCCCCTCTTGAAAAAACGGGGGACACAAATCACAATCCCCATGGAATCAAAAACAGAATCCTTGAATGTTGCGGTCGCAGGTGGCATTCTGATGCATAAGATTAGAGAAACATTATGTCAAAGTTCGACGACTATCTAGATTTTGAAGAAGACTACCAACCCCGTGGGAAAAGAGAGAGCCGTAAAGAGAGGCGGGAATCCCGAACACGTGATCGTTCAAAATACAAAAAAACCGACCAAGACCAAAGACGAGAACACCTAAAAGCAGAAGAGCCTCCCTTAGGAGGAAAT
>JAGROF010000132.1 GCA_020440405.1 Chlamydiia bacterium | reverse complement strand
TATAATTCGCATACACCCTCTAAGATAACACAGAGAGAGTGTTTAGCCAAGTTTGATTTGAGGGCATTGGAGTTCGAGTTTCCACCCCGACTTCCCATGGAACTGGTGGAAAACAACGCATTGAGTGAGATCGGTTTCTTTTAGGTAGATGGGAGAGAGGATAGGCATGTCGAGAAAAAGAACTTGAGGGTCTTCAAGGTAACGGTTGGCGATTTGGGTGAAGTGAATAGGTCCTGTGGCTTTGAGAACGTCAGCTGGATATTTGAGTTGGTAGTTCTTTTGCCTTAAATTATCAATGCTGCGATCGAGAGCTTCTTTAAATAAGGGGCTTTGGGGGGTTGCGAGCAGCGACCATTGGCATAGGATATCTGCATGATAACTAGGGACGGGGCTGCAGGAGTATTTAGAAGGTTGATATTCGTATCCGACAACACTCTCATAAGAGAGCCACTCTTCAGGAATGGGTTTTAAAGGGATTGTATCCATGTCGTTATACATCCCTCCAAAAATATAAAGCACTCCATAGCGAAAAAGATCTGCTTTCACAACTCCCAGTTGGATGTTTTTGAAGTCAGAAACGTATTCGGGAAAGTGTTTTTCAAAAAACCGTAGTACTTTTCGGTCCGAGTAATAGAGGATTTCCCAGCCAGGGGCGTAGGCTTGCCATCGGGCAAGGTTTTCCTGATAGATTCTTGGCAGTTCGTCAGTTTTGTAGGTAAAATGAAGTCTCTTGGGTATCATGAACCTATCCGTAGCAAATAGGTAGATAAATCACAATGCAATTTGACACATATCTCTTAGAGAGGTAAAATCAACTAGATATTTTTTTATTTGAATAATATTCTTATTGGACTCATTTAGAAAAGTAAGAAACAGCGATAGGTTGCGATGACATACCAAGGGCGTGCGCTCTATAATCTCCTTCAAATGAATTTTAAGCAAAACCCAGCAATGGATGCGGAAGCTTGGCAAGTGGAAAATTATCGTGAGCTTTCTCAGGAAGAGTTGTTCCAGAGATTAGAAAAGCTGGAGATTTTTCTCAGTGAGGAAAATTTTCTTCTTTATGTCGATGAATGCGACTCTCCAGAAGACTTAGCTGATTGCCTCTACTTGGAGGAAGATTTCGAGAAGCATGAACAAGTGTATCTGTGCGTCTTTGAATTGTGGCGTCGTTTGGCTCCTCACAAGCAATCCCTTTCTTTATTTGTCGATGAACTGGACCATTTGATTGAACGGTATGAAGAAGGAGAGTTGGAAGTAGAGGAAGACTTGCAAGTTGCCCTTACGAGCTTTCAATCGATCCTTGATGATAATATCGATGAAGGAGGAGAGGCAAAAGAGGGGTACCATTTCTTTTCTGCGTTTTCATGCCATGACCTTGAGGTGTTTATTTACGAGTACATCTCACACCAAATCGATGCTGAAAATGATCTTTATGCCTCGGAGCTTCTCGATGGGTTTTATCCCTATATTGACAATGAAAGGTGGTTTGATCTTTTAAGAGCGCGGCTTGTGACAGCAACGAATTTAGAAGAAGGGCGGGTGATGGTTGATCGTCTTATTACTTCCTTGAAGGAAGAGCCCGAGCTGTACCTTCTTTTTGAGGTGCTTCATTACTTGATCCATATTGAAGATACAGAGCAGTTTCAGATGGCGTATCTTCAAGCCCTCGATGCAATCGAAACGCAAGAGGACCTTCGAGAGTTGTTGACGCTCACTGCTGAATATTTCAACGCCAGTGAAAAAGAGAAAGAAGAAACCCTTGTCAATGAGATTCTCGAAAAGCAAAAAGGGTGTGATTTGCAAGAAAGCGTTGCAAAAGATGCCGAGCCGCTTCAAGTCCTAAAAGAACTTGTTACCCTCTCACTAGCATAGGATCGAATCCTAAGTAATCTGCTGCTGTAAAAAGATAGAGAATCTGATTCTTTTCTCCAAAAAGAGGGCGGTCTTTTTTGACATTATGTAGGTGTCCAAACACGCAGACATGAATGCCAAATTCCTCGAGAAGTTTGGTGACAGGGGAGTCTTTAAGATCGGCGCTTACCGGAGGGTAGTGGGTCATAGCAATCCGATAGCTTGCATGGGGATCCATTTGTTCTAAGCTACTTCGTAGCCGCCTAAGATCTCGCTCATAAATGCGCTCAGCTTGCTTGGGATCAAAGGGTTTTTCTTTCACTAAGGGATTTTCCTGAAACACAATATATTCGTTAAAGTTGTATGTTGGACTATCCCACAAACGAACACCTCCAATGGTCACATCATTGATCGTGACAGCAGTGTTGTTGATAAACTGAATCGAAGGAGGAAGAGAGTCTGAGAGTTTTTTGTTCGAGGGCCACCAGTAGTCATGGTTCCCTTTTAAAATGACTTTTTTCCCAGGAAGGGCAGCAATCCATTCTAGGTCTTTTAAGGCATCTTCCCAATGCATGGCCCAGGAGATATCGCCAGCGATAAGCATCAGGTCGTCTTCTCCGACCCGTTTTTTCCAATTCTCTTCGATCCGCTGCGCGTAATTTTCCCATGCAGGGCCAAATACCTCCATGTTTTTATCTGGAGCTCCAAAAGGAAGGTGGAGATCAGCAAGTGCCCAAATTTTCATCGCTAAATCTAAACTAGCACAGCAGGGCATTAAGGAGATAGTTTTCTGGTGAAGTGAGATTTTAACGAACCATAAAATCATGTTTCCGTTAGGATATAACCTTACTGTTTGAGGCTTTATGGATATTAATGGCTACGATACTGAAAGCTTATACGACAATGATTACTTCAGTCCACTCAAAGGTGGTAAGGAAGTAGAATGGGGTTTTGGCTCCATAAAAGATAGAAAGTATATAGCTTTTCCAGTAAATAAATCCTATTACAGCGAAACTAAGCATGGAGAAGTATATCATCAATTTCACTGTATGTCTTGTGGTTCTGAATTAACTGACATTTTTGATAGATATGTGATTGAAGTTTCTCCTGATAGCTATTATTGCTGTGATGAAGATTTTGAAGAGGCTAGCAATAAACTAAACAAAGTTGGAATGCAGTTTATTAGAACGTGCATTCCATGTTTTTATAGTGAAGATTGCGGTAAAATATTTGCTTGGAAATCCAAGGGCTATATTACTTATTTGGGGGAAACAAGGCAATTCTATGTAGTTAATATCGGATTTACAGAAAAGAACTATTTCTTAGGAAATTATCAAACAGTTTCAAGCTCTGAAGGCAAAACCTTTCATCAAAGGCTAGGTGCTTTTTTAGACAACTTTGATGCTGGACTAGCAGATATCAACGAATCCTTAATAGCCGGTTTTTTTAGAACTTTTGGAGTTATAAGAGACTCTGTTGACTTTTTTGTGACTGTTGGAGAGCTTCTTAAGCAGAAGGTGGGACTTTCTGAACCCAAAGAAAAAGAGCTTTTTGCAAGCCAATATAAGCTTTCAGAAGAGACAGCAAATGCGTTAATGCATATTGATAAAGTAACGCCCTTGGAAATTTTTAGAAGAATTTTTCCGACTGGAGA
>JAGROF010000131.1 GCA_020440405.1 Chlamydiia bacterium | reverse complement strand
TTTTTGATAGCCACAGAGAAAATGCAGAGGATTTCGCGTCGAAAAGAAAGTTAAAAAATCTTGAGGTTTCTTTTTCTCCAAAAAACCTTTCAGCAGATCACTACATTCTAGAACTTCTTGAATGGGACGCAAAAAATACCATGCTTATCACCTCTGATAAACGCCTTGCCATGGAAGCCAAACATCATGGAGCCAAAGTCCAATCCATTGAGGGTTTTGTCCAATTTATCTTGCGCCGACGCAAGAAAAAAGGAGCTGAAGATAAGCCTGAGATGCGAGAAACCGATGCTAACATCAAGCGCTATCTCGAAGCCTTTAAAAAAACCGACGAAACGTCAATGAAAGAGTAATCTCATTGAGTCGTTCCTCAATAGAGGAAATGACAACACCTCCCTTTTCATGACAACACTCAATAAGCTGAGTGGTGTTTAACACAATCAAATTATGCCCAGGGTAAAGAATGACATCCAAAGGTTGAAGGTCATGACGAGATATTTTAACTCCATAATTCATGAGTCCACTGGTGTTTCGAGGTGTGATTCCCCCTGTTGCTTCATAAAGAAACCCCGAGCAATCGAGTCCAGTAAGCGTCCAATGAGCACGCTCAAAAGGGGACAGGTCTTTTGGGGGAGGATATAAGTGTTCCCATAATGAGAGCCCTGTAGACCAGTTCCCACCCCATACATAAGGAAGACCTACTTTAGAGCAAAGGCGCTCAAGCACCGTCTCTTGAGAAGGTAGGGCTTTTTCAATCTCCTTTCCAGGGTTTGTCGTGATCTTTCCAAACCGACAATCAGCGTATAGGGGAGCATGAAAAGGGTAGGAAGTGCTTATCACTTCAAGTATCCCCCCCTCTTTTCCATTCAAAATATTAAAGGTTTCACCAGGGAAGGCAATAAACTCCAAGGCGCGCACAAGATGCTGATCATCAAATGGCAGAGTTTGACCGTAAACCTTATTGAAGTGAGGGGTATTTAAAACTGGAGTAGGATGCTCGGTTACAAAATACATGATATTTCAAAATTCTCGTGCAAAAAATACCTTATCCCACTAAATTCATATTTTCTAATAGACTAGCACAGCATGAGGATGAATATGAAAGCTTTTTTACGAATGACGGTTCTTTTACCTCTTCTCACTCTCAGTCTTACGGGGTGTAAGCGAGGAGGAGCCTCTGCCCATGTTTCCAAGGGTGCCAAGCAAGAGATTTCTATCAATATTACCACTGAACCTCAAACGCTTGATCCCCGAAAAATCCGCGCTTTAAACGATGGAAATGTCGTTCGAATGCTCATGGAAGGTTTAACCCGTCCTGACCAGCATGGCGCCACTACTCTTGCTGCTGCGAAAAAAGTAGATATCTCCCCGGATCAGAAAACCTACACCTTTACTCTTAAAGAGAGTCAATGGTCTAATGGGGACCCTGTCACTTCCTATGACTTTGCCTACGCATGGAAAAAAAGCCTCACGCCTACCTTTATTTCTCCTAATGCAAATCTTTTGTACGTGATCAAAAATGCCCGAGAAGCAAATACAGGCAACCTCCCTTTAAGCCTCCTCGGTATTGAAACGCCTGATGCAAAGACTCTGGTTATCACTCTTAATCACCCGACTCCCTACTTTCTAGATCTTCTGACCCATCCGATTTTCTTTCCGGTCAATAGTAAGGTCGATCGCCACAATCCCCATTGGGCTGAGAAAGAAACAACTTATGTAGGGAATGGGCCTTTTATACTATCCGAGTGGAAGCACCACAACACGATCACTGCACTTAAAAATCCTCACTATTGGGATCAAAAAGCTGTCTTGCTTTCAAAGGTCAACCTCGTCATGGTCAGTGAAGATACAGGCTTTAAAATATTCGGCAGCAATGATGTAGATTGGGACGGGTCCCCATTCTCTGCTATTCCTGTCGATGCCATCCAATCCCTTATGGAAAAAAATAAACTCCACTCAACGCCAGCCCTTGCTACAAGTTGGATACGCGTGAATGTCAAAAAATCTCCCTTTGAATCGAAGAAATTGCGGCAAGCTTTGGCTTATGCCATTGATAGACAAGCAATCGTTGAGCATGTTTTACAAGGAAAGCAAATCCCTGCTACAGGAATTGTCCCTAAGGCAATGGGGCTTTCACAAGAGGCCTATTTTCAAGATGGCAACGTAGAACTCGCACAAAAACTCTTTGATGAAGCGTTAGAAGAGTTAGAAATGACTGCTGAAAATCTTCCAGAGATCGTTCTAACCTATGGATCGGGAGAACGTGCCCATGTAACCGTGCAAGCCATCCAGAGCCAATGGAAAGAGGCTCTTGGAATCCATGTGCGTTTAGAACCTCTAGAAAAAAGAGTCTATTTCGATCGCGTCTCTAAAAAAGACTACACCCTCGCGCTTGGGGATTGGTTTGCAGATTTTGGAGATCCGATTAATTTCCTTGAGGTCTTCACAAAAGATGCGGGCACAAACAACACAAATTGGAGTCACCCGAGCTATGGTGAACTTCTAGAAACCTCGTATCAAACAACAGATAAAGAAGAGCGAAAAAATATTCTGCGTCGTTCCGAAGAAATTCTTATCAGTGAATTGCCTGTTATTCCACTCTATCATTATTCATTGCTTCATGTCCAAGATGACAAATTAAAAGACGTTGTCTTGACAACAATGGGGAATATCGATTTTAAATGGGCACATGTGGAATGCAATTAAATTCGCTCTTTTAGGATCCCTTTTTTGCTCGAGCCTCTTATTTGGAGGCTCTGTGCGCATTTTCAATGATAGCATCTATCAACTCACCGCTAATATTCTGGCTGCTGATGGAAGTCATCAAGGATCACTTTCTCTTGCTCCCCAACAGCAGGCTCAATGGCAGGATTTTTCTGGGGGGAACTCGACATGGTCTCAAACCCCTTATACAATCATCTTCATCTGCAAAAATGGAAAAACATTTGGAACGATCACTGGTGTGGGACAAGGGGGAACAGTGAGCGTGCTGTCAGCCCGCGGCCCTCTTGTTTGTGAAAAAGATAAAAAAGATCAACAGCAAAGCGACAAAGAGTCTATGGGAGTCCCAACGGATCAACAACCTTTTAATCCCAACCAAGAACCCTTTAATCCGAATCAAACACCCTTTGATGCAACGCCTGGTCAAAAACAAAGTGGCCAACAAGGACAGCAGCAGGGAGGAAACTCCCTTGGGCCGGCAGATCCTCACAGCGCTCCTGGTGATCCCATTTGGGGGCCTCCTTAAAATGAAAACGTTTGTCTGTTTTTTACTTTTTTCATTCTTTCTTTCTGCAGCCTCCATTGAAATCTACAACGATAGTTCCTACACCTTGCAAGCTAAGATCTACACAAAAACTAATGTTGAACTGTCAAACATGACTGTCATTTCCGGACACTACATCAAGTGGCAAGAGAGTCCTTACAATGCAAAAGACTATGCAAAAGGCCCTTTCTACGTCATCTTTTCCTGTCCAAATGGAGACTTCTATGGAAAATCCTCTATTGTTGCAGAGAATTCTCGTGTTTACGCCCAACGCTCACGAGGTCCCAAAAAGTGTGGAAGTCATACCCAACCAGATCCTCACAGAGACCATGAAGAGCGCCCTCCTCATGCAAAATATTAGGGCGTATCGTCAAAACAGATAAAGGTCGGTCAAAGGAACATCGTGGGGTTCGACCTCTAAAGGATCTTCCGAAAGCTGTTCTTTAAAACCCACTCCTAAAAAGGGGCAAGAAAGTCTTGAAAGAAACCGATCATAATGCCCTTTTCCATACCCTAAGCGGTTAAACGTAGCATCGAAAACCACGCCAGGAACAAGAACAGCGCTTACTTTCTCAAGGGGACATTTTAAGCAAAGCGCCGGATCGGGCTCTAAAACACCCCACTTAGGGTGAAAAGCAAGGTGCTTTAAATCTGTTACCCGGTAAGGAACAATCGCTTCTGAAGCGTCAAGGCGGGGAAAAAGGAGGCGCTTTTCATCTGCAAGCTTTTGATTGAGAGGCCATAGATCAATTTCTTCCTTTTTACTTGCAAAAGATAGAACATAGGAAAGCTCTTTTAAAACGGCTGTCAGAGTTTTATAGGCTTCTTGCTTTGCTTCTTCTTTTCTTGCCCACGCAATGCCCCTGCGTTTATCAAGATAGGCTTTTCTAACCTTTGCTTTATAACTCATCCACAGGAAGTCCTTTCTGATAAACAGCCCGTTTGATGAAAAATCCTTCAGAGTCATAAAGGGTTGCCACCCCCTCTCCATTTTCCACAGTAGAGGCGGGTGTTTTCTCTCCTTTTTTGACATAACTTCCGCGACGGAGTAGATCATTCTCATACTCTTCGATCATCATTAATGATCCATCTTGATACCAAGCAGAACAAATTCCCTGTTTTTTATTGTTTCGGATTTCTCTTTCGCTTTCGAGAATACCATTAGGATACCATGTGCGGCATACCCCTTGTATTTCATCTCTAACCCATTCAATGTAAAGCCTTGGCTTTGGCTCCTGATCTTTTCCTAAAGCGCTATAATATACCCACTCTGCCCCATGCCTCATTCCCTCTTTTGTATGAAACACTGTAGTGAGTTCCCCTCGCGTATTGTACAGCTGAACTTCTCCCTCAGGAACCCCCTGATGGTATTCTCTAATGGAATGAAGTGTTCCATCCACATAGATCACTTGCTTTCCATTTCCCGCCTCGATTTTTCCTATCATTTTCCCTGAGAAATCGTGATAGGTTGCATTCAACAGTAGATCATCACGGTATTCCTCTGAATAGGGAGGCTGCAAACGATCCCCTTTAAACATGGCAAACCCATGCCGCTTCCCCTGGATATAAGGGGTCTTCCCAATGACCTGCCCCTGCTCATTATAATGGAGAAGATCTCCATCAATCCGATCACTTTCATAAGGAATCATCTTTTTAACCACTCCGTTTGGATGGTAATAAAGCGATTTCCCTTGCAGTTTTCCTTTTTCATAATTGATTTCAGCTAAAAGTTGGCCCCGAGCATTCCAAACCCTAGAAATTCCATCAAAAACCCACTCTTTTTGGGCGTTTTCGCTTAAGTCCCCTAATCCCTCAACTACAATAACATCTAAACGAAGGACTCCATTATCATGCCACTCCCGGTACACTCCACAAGCTCTACCATTTACAACTTCTAAATACTGCCAAACCTCTCCATTATCATGATACGTTGTCAACTTCGAATGCGTTTTTCCATCCTCATCCCGACTAAACATCCGGACGACTTTTTCATAAGGTTGAGGGGTTAGAAAATTTGTATTTTCGTAAAGCGCAAGCCGATCTTGGCTACTAATGGTCTCCTTGAATCCATTCCGGTCCATGACCTGAATACTGGTTAACTTTTCACTGTGAGTGCCCTGTCGATTTCCACATCCGACAAATAACCCCAGCAGAATGCATAAGAATAGCTCTTTTAACTTCATTGGATTTTACCTCTTTTTATTAATTGCATTTCTAGTTGATACGTCTCTCTTTCTGCAAGTTTTTTCTTACTTAAATGAAACTGTTTAACAATCATTTGCGGACGCCCAGGGGGTATAACAACCTCTCCGATTGGGATCCCTTCAACAACCGATAAAACCTGCTTCAAATCGTCTCGACTCAATTCGACTGGCCTCTTTTGAAAGAGCTCGGTTTCTTCGAGCTTTCCAACTGTTTTCCGTGGACCTTCTGAAAAAATAAATGCATTATTCCCTTGTGAAAGCATCTGAAGGCGCTGTTTAAGTCGATCGCACGCTTTGAAAGCCGGGCTGCTCACAACAAGGCGGAGAGCTTCTACTTCAGGTTTTAGGAATTGCATCGATTCAATCGCATGATCGAGATAGTAGGGGTCAACTTCACCGTATGTTTTAAAAAATTGGTGTTGATCTTTCTGAAGCTCTTTAAGACGTTCCATCTTGATGACTAAACAATCGATGGCTGCTTTTGCTTCTTCTAATTGCTCTTTCTGACGAGAAATAGCAAAAGCAGCAAGCAACGTTGGAAGAAAACAAAGAAAATAAATCCCTCCAATCATCCAACGATTTTGAATCAAACTTTTCCAAGAAAGATTACTGAAGTAAAAAGAACGTAATTTCATATTGATCGTCGTTTCGTTTCCAGCCGATTTCTTTACTCCCATCGACAAAAGTGGTATCTTCCACAATCGCATCATGAAAAGCACGCGCTTTTTTTGCTTCTCTTACGTTAAAAACTAGATGTACTTTAGGGAGGTACTCCTCTTGAGGTTTTTCAAGAGTCGGATATTTTTTTAATTCATAGTCAACTTTTATCACTTCCACCCCTTCAAGTTGAGGGTGTGTTGCCAAGAAGGTCAGAACATCACTAACAAGAGGGGGGGAGATAAACACATTGTCTTTTCCTTTTTTAACCTTAAGAGTCTTTGAAAGGTTGCTCATCAGGACCGGCAATTTTTCTCCTAGATCTATCTGGGCTAGCTGCGGAAAATCTTCCTGGTATTTCTCAATTAAATGACTGATTTGATTGAGAAGATTTTTTTCTTTTTTAAAGAAGAAAAGACGTGAAGAGGCTGTTGTGAGTGCCAAAAGAACTGCCGCTAAGCCTACCCCCAAAAACACCTTTTTTCTCAAGGTTTGAATACATCGTTTCGATACATACATGCCCTGTCGGAATTGAATGCTCATTGCATCATTTTTTAAAGCGTCTAAGGCGAGGCCAATGGGAATCGCAAACGAGCGCATTGTTTCCCATGTAAATTCTCCTCGCCCATCTCCTTCTATAGGAACTAACCCCTCCTGATGCATGAGAAGGGCTTCTATTTCTTTGGTCACTTTTCCACAAAACAATGCAGACCGCTTTCCTTCCATCTCTTCCTTATGAGAAAGAAAGCAAAACGCTCGATCAACCTCCCGCTTCAGCTTAGCCACCTTATCCTTCCCTTCTTTAAGGTCATCTGTTCCAATATGAAGGGTAAGATGAGAAGAGATTGTGCCATCTTGTAAAGAGACAATTTGAATTTTCGTTGAACCGATATGAAAAACGACAAGGTTGGGCTCTTCAGGGCATACCAAAGAGGCAAAGCGAGAAAGAGCCATAGGAACAGCAGAAACCCACTGAGGAGAGAGTCCTTCTTCCTCTAAAGACATCAAATGCTTCTCTAAATTTTTCTTGGATACAGTAAAAAAAAGGGCTTCTGTATTCTCCCCTTTTGGAGTGTAAATCGGTTTGACAACCACTTCATCTAATTGATAAGGGATCAATGCCTCAAGCTGAAAAGGGAGGGTTTCGCGTATTGCACGCTGCTTTTTTAGGGGGGTGGTCAGCCGTCTGATCAGAAGGTCTTGACCCTCAACTCCTGTGACAATATAAGGATTTTTTTTTGAAAAGAAATGATCGCGGTGTTTCTCCAAAAACCCAATCGTCACCTCTCCTCCTACTTGTGAGAGAGAAGC
>JAGROF010000130.1 GCA_020440405.1 Chlamydiia bacterium | reverse complement strand
TCAAGGACGCCCTTGTCATCGGCGCCCAAATCAGCGTGACCCTCTAATTTACAACGATGGTGATGGGAGAAGATTTTCCTCCTGCAACATCGAGGGTGAAAACGGTGTACACATCGGTTCCCTTTTTAGGGCGGTTGTGATCACGGTATCCTCTGTGTTGTCCTCCAGAGAGGTTAGCAATCAGCGTTCCGTTTCTAAAAATCTGATAGCCAGCAGCAATTGAGGAAGTGCTTGGGGTCCAGCTGAGTTCATTGAAATACTCTTTCTGGAAGGGGAAGCGGTTTTTTATTCGCTTTCCACTTGCTCCTGCTGGGGGAAGGAGAAGTCCTGACCCTAATCCTGTTGATGCTTCGATTACATTAAAGATCCCATCAACTCCTGTAAAAAGCGCAATGGCCACAATGCCGGAAGAAGCGGCTTGAACTTGTGGGTTGTTAATATTTTCCCCAGGGGAAGAAATCATCACTGGTGTTGACCATGAATTTGTTACTAAGTCGAAACAAGAGGCAAAGCCTTCTTGAGGAGGAGCAAATCGTTCAAAGACGGCCACACCATTTCCGCTGTTGTCGATTGCAACATCTGTATCGATCGTTGTCACTCCAGGATCAACATCTTGAACTGCAGACCAGGTGTTTGTGGTGGGATTAAAGCTTGCGGCTCGAATCGTGACTGTGACACCATCAAATCCCTCCCAAACAGCAAGGGCTTGTAGGGAATCATTGACAGCTAAGATAGGGTCTTGGTTGACAGCAGCTGAGGCGACAATGGAGACGGGTGCAGACCATGTTCCCGCTCCTTTGTTGTAACGTGCTGCACGGATGTCCACTGAAGGGGCAGAGCGTTCCCAAATGGCAATGGCATCGCCTGCGGCACTAACGCCGACTTGAGGAGCTGTCGTTGTGCTTCCTCCACTTGAGATATCCACAGCAGCGGTCCACGTCAATGTCCCGACATCAAAGGAAGAGCTTTGAATGACACCACCCCTTTGCCAAATAGCCACAGCATCGCCTGTGTCATCAACACTGATTTCAGCATCATTGGCGGTTACTCCCGGAGCAGATAGAGTTGTCGGAGCAGACCATGTCATTGTGCCCACATTAAAGCGGGAAGCCTGAATGACTGTAAACCCTCCAGAGAAGATGTGCCAGACCGCTAATGCATTCCCATTGGGATCGCAGCTAACTTGGGGGTCGGCTGGTGCAATGGCACCTAAAGCAATATTAATGGGAGCAGACCAAGTGCCTGTTGCAGCATTGTAGCGTGCAGAGCGGATATTTCCTGGGCCAGTTTCGACCCAAACGGTGACGGCATTTCCACTGGAGTCACAACAAATGGCAGGAGTGGAGGCTGTAATTCCTACAGAAGAAAGGGTCACAGGAATAGTCCAACTGTCTGTGGCAATGGAAAACTGCGCGCCTTGAATCCGGTTATTGGCTCCATCAGAACGCGTCCACACGGCTACGGCATTTCCTGTGTCCGTCACACACAATTCGGCGTTGCTTGCACTTTGTCCTGATTGAGAAATTTGGAAGGGAGGATCAAAGGTATATTGAGCTGAATAGAGAGGTCCAAATAGAGTTATTGAGACAGTTAGAATCCAGAAAGAAAATTGACAACGGTTCATATAAACTCCCATTAAAATTGAAACCCTAGGCCCCCGCCGATGCTGAGCCCTCCAACTTCTACCCCTTTTCCTGAGACTCCTGTTTTTGTGTTAATGATCCCAAGATTTCGGAAAGAATAGTCGATAAATCCATTGAGGAAAACGACGTTATTGATAAAATAAAGGGCGCCGCCTTCAACAACGCCTCCCAGTCCACTTTTTGTGACACGACTTTTGACAAAAGATACATCGTTTTTGACGCGGACAAAAAAGTAGCGGAACCCTGCCCCGAGATACAGCTTTAAAGGATTTGAGCCTTCAATGGCTGTATACATATACTTGAGTCCTAAGGAAAGGGGGATGATTCGAATCTCTGTTTGATCGTGGCCTCCCAAAGAGTGCCCTTCAGCATCGAGATAATTGAATCCTCCAAATAGGTAGAGGTCTTTGAGGAAAGGCTGCGTGAAAGGAAGCCTTCCAGACACTTCAAACCCTGAGTTGAGCCAGGAACTCCCATAGATATCCCTAAGAGTACTCGAGGTGGGACGGAAGTAAGCAAATTTTCCTTCAAGAAGAAAGGGATGTGTGGAAAGTGTTGTTTGTAACCCAATACAAAGGACTAGAGAGGTAAGTATTTTCTTAAACATGGAATCTCCAGGCAAAATAAAAGTTATAGCTTAAGAAACAATTAAAAATTTTTCAATGAATTACTTCAAGCCAGATTGGTTAAGGAGGGCTTCGATTGTAGGGGGACGTCCTCTGAACAACTCAAAGACTTCTAGAGGGTGAACACTTCCTCCGAGTTCTAAGAAAGTGGTTTTGAATCGCTTGCCGATTTCTCGAAGGGACGCCCAGTCTTCTGATTGTGTTTCGGTAAAAGCGCTAAAGGCGTCTGCGCTAAGCACTTCAGCCCACTTGTAGGAGTAGTAGCCGGCAGCATAGGCGTTTCCTCCAAAGATGTGGTGGAAAGAACAGAGGAAGCGGTCTTCCTGAAGGCAGGGGAGATGGGAGGTTGTCAAACATTTCTCGTACCACACATCAAAGGGGGTGTAGATACCATTCGGATCATAGTTGCTATGAAGGGATAGGTCGCACATACTGTATTTGAGTTGTGCAAGCATATTTGTTCCTGCGTTAAAATTACGGGCAGAAAGGATTTTTTCGATCAAAACTTCTGGAAGGGGATCTCCTGTTTTGAAGTGGGCAGTGATCTGTCTTAGGGTAGGTTTATGGTAGCACCAGTTTTCCATAAATTTGCTGACAATCTCAATGGCATCCCATTCCACACCGTTTGTTCCTGAGATGCTCCCGTAGTCGATTTTTGTCAGCATATGTTGCAATGCATGGCCAAATTCATGAAATAGAGTTTCGAGCTCTCGAAAGGTTAAAAGAGCGGGGGCCTCTCCAATAGGAGGGGTTGAATTGCAAACGACATAAGCGATTGGGAGTTGCAATGAGCCATTAAGCATCGTCCGATTCAGACAGGTTTCGGTCCAAGCACCTCCCCGCTTTGACTGGGGACGTGTAAAGGGGTCGAAATAAAACGAAGCAATTTGCTCGCCCCCTTCATCGTAGATGAGATAGTAGGTGATATCTTTGTGCCATACGGGAGGTTGCACTTCCGGTTTGACGATGGTCACGCCAAAGAGTTTTTGGCACAGATCAAATAGCCCTTTGAGAACTCTAGGGAGTTGAAAGTAGGGCTTGAGTTCTTCTTCTGATAAGTGGTACCGATCTTCTTTTAGGCGTTCGGACCAAAAGGAGTAGTCCCAAGGCATAAAGGGCTCTTTAAATCCTTTGCGGGCGGCGTACAGCTGGATATCTAAGAGATCTTCTCTCCCAGAAATCCAACTGGAGTCTCGGAGTTTTTCAAGGAACTCACCGACTGTTTCGACATTCGGGGCCATCTTAGAGGCTAAACTCAGCTCTGCAAAATGGGCATAACCTAGGAGGTTTGCAATTCTTTTTCGGATTTGGAGTTGTTCCTGGAGATTAGGGATATTGTTACTTTCTCCTTCAGACGCTTTTTTGATCTGCTCGCGGTAAAGGAGCTCTCGTGTGTCACGACATTTGCAGTGACGAAGAACAGAAAGATAGACATGAGGGGTGAGAGAAAGTTTCCAAGGACCTTCTTGAGGGGTAGAGGTAGGATCTTCTTCTTTTTTGGTGGTGTTATAAGATTCAGAGGTAAACTTAAGAATCGAGAAGGGGAGCCCTTCGAGATTTTTGGGATGGTCGATAATAAAAGAAGAGGCTTTTGTGGCATCTAACATGTTAGAAACATAGAGACTTTGCAGTTTATTTAAGCGGAGGATTAATTCGTTAAAAACTTGAAGATCTTCAACGTCTAGGTGAACGCCTTTGAGGCGAGCTTCTAAGAGACGGAGTTCAAGAATGCGTTTTTGGGCTGAAGAATAGGAGTTCCATTCTTCGCTCCGTCTGAGCAGCTCAAATGCTTTAAATAAAGGGCGGCTTTGCTTGATCCTGAGTTCTAAGCAATTAATAGTGGGTTCCACATTGCTCCAAGCTTCCCGTAGGGAAGGAGAGTCTTTAACGAGTTTGAGGTGCGCCATAGGTCCCACCACGCGGTGAATCTTTTCCTCGAGATCTTCTAACGGCTCCATGAGGGATTCCCATGTGGGATTTTCAAGACATTCTAAGGCTTCAATTTGAGGAGAGAGTTCCGCTTCTAGGGCTTCGATGGCCGGAAGGAAGTGGTCGGGCTCGATTTGATCAAACGGGATCAACCGCTTATAATTGAGAAGGGGATTTGCAACCTGTTGCTCATGTATTGCTTGATGAAGCTCGACAGTCATTCACTGATCCAGTTTTTAAAACCCAAGAACCTACCCTAATAAAACTCGGCGAAAAGTTTTATTAGG
The DNA here is from genome assembly GCA_020440405.1 of Chlamydiia bacterium. Lineage (GTDB taxonomy): Bacteria > Chlamydiota > Chlamydiia > Chlamydiales > Simkaniaceae > Neptunichlamydia. The sequence continues at coordinate 1,803 of JAGROF010000130.1, read as the reverse complement.
GTAGGTTCAATAGTTTCGACAAGTTTACCGTATATGTCAATTGACTTTTTCGGATTTTTGAATTAGGGTAAGGAGATAATTTACGGATGGGTTCATGGCTAGAGACAGCGAAGAAATTGTGATTCAAAAGCATCACCACCATTGGAAAATGCGTTTCCTGGTTGCCATTATGATGCTTGGCCTTTCATTTATTGGTCTTATTGTTTCGGACTTATGGACGAATGGAGCGTGGGATTACTGGAGATGGATGGTGCCTATATTTGCAATCCTGTGCTTATTTCTGTCTTGGTATTTGCGACATAAGCAACGGGTGATGAGTGCAACAACGATTTGGCATGAAGTGGTCCAATGGTTTGGCCTTGCTTTAGCGGTGTATCTCATTTCTGTCTTTGTCAAAATTGGCTTGATGGGGCGGTTTGAGGCAGGGCTCATTGTTTTGGTGCTCTTGTCATTGAATACATTTATTACAGGAATTTATGTCGAATCGACATTTTTTGTGATCGGCATTATGCTCGGTCTTTTTGCCGCAGCTGCAGCGTTGCTTGCTGAATATTTATATTCTGTGATGCTGCCAATTACGATAGGAGTAGCCATTATCCTCATATGGGTCGCACGAAAAAGACGTACGGTTTAATCCTTTTAGCCTTTTTAGTTTCTTGTGGACATATCTCAGATCGCCGGTTGAGGGAAGGGCCGCGTCCCAAAGCGGAAACGCGCCCTGTTCCAGGGGAAGCCGATGAAGTGGGGTTTTGGAATAATGATCGCGATCCTCAGAAAAGTGCCCTTATTGGAAACGATAAGAGTGCAAGTGGAGCGCTTTATGTGTATGACTTGCAAGGCCAAATCATTGACCGGTCTGTGCATATCAACCGTCCGACAGGGGTGAGTGTTAGGCATAATATCCGCACGACAGCAGGAACCTATGATGTGGTAGGATGTGGAGTGCGTAGCACGAACGAGATCAAAATTTTTGCCATCGACCCGGAGACGCGAAAACTCACCGATATCACTTCCCCCAAAGGGATTCCCACAGGTTTTGAAAAAGACACCTATGGGTTTTGCCTTTATAAGCGCAGCAAGGATGGTCAGCTATTTGCCTTTGTAACGCGAAAAGGTACCGATCATATCCATCAAATCCTTCTCACAGATGATGGAACAGGAAAGATTGAAGGGAAGCTTATTCGCAAATTTGGGAAGGAAAACATGAAGAGTTTTGTCGAAGGAATGGTTGCAGACGATGAGTATGGCTACCTTTACTGTTCCGACGAAGATTATGCAATCTTAAAGTTTTATGCCGATCCCAATGTGAAAAAAGGGCCATTTATTCAGTCCTTTGGAGTCCGTGATGGGATCCAAGGAGATCGTGAGGGACTCGCCCTTTATAAAAAGCCCCATGGAAAGGGGTATCTCATTGTTTCCAGCCAAGGGGATTCAGCGTTTAAGATTTATCAGAGAGAAGGGAGCAATAAGTTCGTCAAGTCCGCTGCGCTACGGGGGGTGAGACGGACCGATGGCATCGCCACCTCCTCCCTTTCCATTCCCCCGCTGTATCCTTCGGGCGTTTTTGCCGCTCATAACGATACAGACAATAACTACGTCCTCTTTGACTGGTACGAGTTCTCGAGACTAAAGTAAACTAGTTGTGGTTTTGTTTCCACAGAGGCCACGGAGATCACAGAGAGAAAGGAATAAAAAACTTCTCTGTGCCCTCTGTGCTCTCGGTGGTTTAAAAAATATTTCAGCTATAGTTGTGGTTTTGTTTTTCTGAGGCGATGTTTCCATCTTCAAGGTGAACGATCCGGT
>JAGROF010000006.1 GCA_020440405.1 Chlamydiia bacterium | reverse complement strand
AGGAAAGAAAAGCTATGAAATCCCCAAAATCCCCTAACGAAGCAAAATGGTTATTATGTGCTTCAGAGTTTAGGAGAGACCTGATGATCTCTAGTTTATCTTGGACCGGGTTTCTTATGGATATAATATGATAGCCCAATCCACCTACAATGTAGATTATAGCAATCCAGGAATTTCTTTACAACCCCCTTACCGAAAAAATATATTTAAATTTCTGATTTTAAGCAACTTATGACTGAATCCAGTTCTTTGGAGGCTTCTTCCGCTTCTTGGGTTTCTCCTCTCCCTCAGCAGCTCCCCCACCCTCTTCTGGAGGGGCTTCCCCTTCTGGCTTCTTGGATTTGACGGCTTTTTTGATCTCCCCTACCCCCTTCTCAAGCTTCTTTTTAGCTCCTTCAATCGCATTCCATTGATCCTCAGAGAAGTTCTTAGGGTTATTTGAAAAAGCGGCCAGCTGCTCAGGAGACATTCCCGTCTTCTCACAGACCTTCTGAGTTTCCTCTTCGATCTTCTTTTTGAGCATCATGACCCTTTTAACCGCTTCTTTCTTTTCTTCCTTTGTCCCGTTGAGCATTACATACTTAAAGCGTTCGAAATATTCGACAGAATCCTCAAATACCTCTTGCAGACGCCCTTCCTTTTCCTCAGGAGGGAGGTCAAAAAACGCCATGATCTTTTCAAACTCGTCTTCCATTCACCGGTCCTCTATTTTGCGGCCTTATCCTTATTATAAGACATCTCCTAGAACTCTGTCTAGACTTTCAGTTGCGAAAAATAGAAGAAAGTTATAAACCAGTGATTTATATGAACCTATCCCGATAATCAATTTATTGGGATTTTTATGGATTTTCCTGCAGGCTTTTGCTTTTCATTTGAGGCCATTGTCCATGAGACAAAGCCGAAAAATGAAGGGCAAAAATCTGCCGAAAAGGCGAAAAATACCGGAAATTAATTATCGGGATAGGTTCGTGGAAGTAGAACGTTTGATTGAAATGTTAGCAGCGGAGCTCAAGCTTCCTGCAATCCCTCAGAAGGATAAGAATGGCGCTTACCAATTGAAAGTCAATCCTTCCGTGACGGTTTCTATCAGGGAACTCAACCCCGGTGTGTTTCTTCACAGTACGATTCTTTCAATTCCCAAAGAAGGCAACAAAGAGGCTCTATTTATTCACTTAATGAAGGCAAATCTTTTAGGACAGGGAACGGGAGGTGCTGCGATTGGAATCGATGAGAAGGAAAAGTTTTTCACTCTCTCTCAATCGCTTCCGTTTGAAGTCAACTATAAAACGTTTCACGAAACGCTTGAAGACTTTCTGAATTATATCGACTTCTGGAAAGAAGAAGTTCCTAAACTTCAAACATCGATCATGTAAAATAATCTAGTCATAAAAGTTCAAGGCATGTATGTTACAAAAGATAAGGTAAAATGCAGTTTTTGCACTATTTGAACAGGATTGGAATGAGGTAATGGCAGGTTTTCTAGTTGCCGAGGAAGGCCCTCTTGCAGGGCTTGTGATCCGTTTTGAAGAAGGAGAGGAATGGATCTTGGGGCGTGACCCCGACGTTTCTTATCAAGTCCTCGAAGATCCCATGGTTTCGCGCAAGCATGTGATCTGTCGGAAAACCGATGACGGATATGTCCTTGAAAACTTAAGCGCTGTGAATCCAGCTTCCGTTAATGGCAAGCCCATAGAAGAGCCTGTGACCTTACAAGAAGGGGACACGGTTCAAGTGGGAAATGTTTTCTTCCACTTCACCCTTAAAGACCCCATTGAGAAGGAAGAAAAAGCTGAAGTCGAAAGGGAGATGGACGGTTCTCCTACGATTTATGAAGAATCGGATGACTTAGGAGCCCTTGCTTTCAGCGGCGCCACTGAAGCACGATGGATGATCAAGGTCATTTCGGGTCCCAATGCAGGAGCTGAGTTTGGTCTTCATGAAGGAGCTACCTTCATTGTTGGGAAGGATCCCAATACGTGTGACATTTTGTTTCAAGATCTTAGCGTTTCTAGGCAGCACGCAAAATTAACGTCAAATGCCGATGGGAAAGTAACGATTGAAGACCTAGGAAGCCTGAATAAGGTTTTGGTCAATGGACAAGAAATCACAGGACCCACAGTTCTCAGAACGCAAGATCTCGTGGCTTTAGGAACAACTTCATTTCTTGCCATTGACCAACAGCAAACACGCGAAACAATCATCTCCCCAGTAGCGGGCATGGAGTACACTCCACCAGAGACCGAAGAAGAAAAGGCAGCAGCGGAAGTCGCCGCAACAGAAGAAGCAGCAGCGGCAAAAAATTGGAAAAAGATGATCATCCCTATCCGCCACCTTATTTTAGCGGGCGTTTTTGCTGTGCTCCTCATCTTAGGGCTTGGAGGGGTTTTTAGCCTTTTCAAAACAGAAACCGTTGCTCACTCTGTGACCGACGAGTCTCAAGACATCGCTAAAACGTTAAAGCAATTCCCCGAAGTGGAGTTTTCCTACAACTCAGCAACAGGAAAAATCTTTCTCCTCGGGCATGTCATGACAGAGATTGACCAGCAAGAGATGGTCTATCTCCTCAAAACACTCCCTTTTATCCAGTCGATTGAAGACAATGTGATTATAGATGAGTTGGTTTGGGAAGGGACCAATGCTCTCATGCTGAAAAACCCTGCATGGAGAGGGGTCAACCTTACATCGATTGTTCCTGGACACTTTGTGCTCAGAGGGTATGTTCAAACCCTTGAAGACTCCTCAAAACTTTCCGAATACATGAACCTCAACTTCCCCTATCTTGACAAACTCGATAACCAGGTGGTCGTTGAAAACACATTGGAAGCGCAGATCCAAGGAATCTTAACCGAGTACCAATTTGGAAATGTGACCTTTCAATTTGGAAATGGAGAGCTCATTTTAGCAGGACGCGTTCCCTCTAACCAAGAATCCTCCTACAACAAAATGATTGCCGAGATCAAAAAGATCCCTGGTGTCCGGATGGTCAAAAACTTCGTCGTTCTTTCCAAACCCACAAGTGACATCGTCGATATCTCTTCAAAGTATAAAGTCACTGGAAGTTCGAAGTATGGAAACATGAATCAGTACGTGGTGATCAATGGAAAGATCCTATCAGTGGGCTCTGATTTAGACGGGATGACAATTACGAGAATGGAAAATAATTCTATTTTTCTCGAAAAAGATGGCATAAAATACAAAATTAATTACAATCAGCCTTAAGTAGAAAAATGTAACATTGAGGTTTAGTGCAAAATGTTTGGACTAGAAAAAGGAAAACAACCAAAGCGCTTTGAATTTGATCTCGAAAAAGATCTCAAGAAGAGTGATAAGGAAAAAAAGAAAGTGCTCGATCAAATCGAAGCACAAACAAATGCGTTAAAAACCACGCTTCGGGAAGGAACAGCTTCTGAAAACTTTGATAAGTGTGGTGTCTTACTTCAGGCGTATGGAGCCCTGAAACGGGTTGTTGAAAGAACAACACGCAAGTAAATTGGATTAAGAGAGGTATGGTATTATGGGAACTCCCCACCCGGTTTCGTTAACGTTTTATACGTTAATTAAAAAATATTCGGCATTACAAGCAGAAGTTGTATCCCAGGTTAGAAATGTTGCGAGTCGACTGTCCGCAGCAACACCTGGTAAATTCCTCCTTTTGCAATTTTCGATGTCACAGGTCACTCAGGTCGGTGATTCGATCTCGAACTTGATCTCACAGGTCAACTCGATGATTAACAACTCGGTGAGAAACCAAAAAGCGAGTTAATCCTTTGCCTAAAACCTCTCGGTTTGGCATAAGGGAATTGAACTTAAGTGTTATTAGAAAAGGACGATGGTCATGGAAGATCTCTCAAAATACGATGAAGACTTCTTTCTATTTTTGGAAGCAGGATTTATCGCGATTAACCAAGCAGACGAAGACGCTGCGGTAAAAATGTTCAAGGCTTGTGAATTGCTCAGGCCAGAAAATGCGCTGATTAAGGTAGGGATGGGATACCTTCATCTCCATAAGCTTGAGCTCAAGGCAGCGATTAAATACTTCGAAGAAGTTCTTGCGAAAGAGCCAGATAACGACATGGCAAAAACCTTCTTAGGGATTGCAATGACGCTCACCCCCGACCAAGTGTCTAAGGGAGAAAAAATGCTTGAAGAAGCGGTGAAAGACACCCACGATTCTCAAGTCAAAAAAGTGGCAAATACCTCCCTAGAGTTTGTGGAAAACTTTGTGAAAAAACCAGGTGGCGGAGCAGGACCCGTTCCTAAGTAAGGTACCATGGCAGACAATCGTCCTGATGAAATTTCTAGCGCCACCAATATTGATCCGACCAAGTCCATTCAACCGGGCGGGGAAGAGTCCAAGCCGACTGGCGACTTTCAGTCCTTCATGCAAGAAGGGCAAGGAGGTCCTAAGGCCCCTGGCGCAAAAGCTGAGGGTCCTTCCCCCTTCGACCTAGCCGCTGGAGGGCAACAAGCTGCCGCAACAGGGCCAACAAACGAGTCTGTTCTTGGACAGATGAATAGCGCTTCATCTGTCCTAGGAGATCTGCAAAATCAGCTCAATAACAAAAATCTCAACCTCAGACAGTCTCAAAAGTACCTTCTCCGCAATAAGCTGACAAGTGCTAATCAAAACATCCGAGCGGCCGCAAGCAAAGCAGGTGTTGATACTGGCCCTCCGGTAACACAAATCTCTCGCTCTAATCCGGTGAACAAGTTCCTTGGGCTCCTTTCCGATTCGCAAGCTCAGCTCTCAAGCGCGCAGTCAAAAATTCAAGAGCTCAATGCCAATGGCCAATCGATGAACCCTGGGGAAATTCTTCTCATTCAAGTTAAGCTTGCCAAAGCGCAACAAGAGCTTGAGTACTCATCCGTGCTTCTCAGCACAGCCACCAGCGACATCAAAACACTCTTCAACATCCAGCTCTAGTTTGATGAGACTATCTAATCTCTTTGGTTTATTTGTATTTTCCGATACAATGAGACTTGGGTATGGAATCGACAAAAAGGCTTAACCTATGGCACAAGGCCCCGACTTTGAAAAACTCATCGGACATTTAGAAGAAATCGAACTCACGACAGTTCACGGACGAATTACAGAAATTGTGGGGATGCTCATCCGCGCCATTGTTCCAAATGTCAAGATGGGTGAAGTCTGTTTGATCAAGCGGCAAGGAGAACCTCTAATTGCCGAGGTCGTCGGTTTTACCAAAAATGAAGTGTTTCTTTCCCCGTTAGGTGAGATGACGGGAGTGGGCCCCTCTTCAGAGGTGATTCCCACACGCCTTCCTCTTCACATTAAAGTGGGACCAAATCTTTTAGGGCGGGTTCTGGATGGCATGGGACGCCCTCTCGATGAAGACACGAAGGGACCTTTAGAACTTGAAGAAACCTATTCGGTCATCAACCCTCCCCCCGACCCTTTAGAACGGGAGATGATCTCGGAGCCCATTTCTGTTGGCATCCGGGCCATTGATGGAATTTTAACAACAGGGCGGGGACAGCGTGTTGGGATTTTTGCAGCGGCAGGAGGGGGAAAGTCCACGACTTTAGGAATGATGGCCCGTTATGCTAAGGCCGATGTCAATGTGATCTCCCTGATTGGGGAGCGGGGACGGGAAGTCCGTGAATTTATCCAGCACGATCTAGGCGAAGAAGGACTTGCCCGCTCGGTGATTATTGTTTCCACATCCGATCAAGCAGCGCAACTGCGACTCAATGCGGCATATGTGGGAACTTCTATTGCAGAATACTTCCGGGATCAAGGGAAAACCGTCATCTTAATGATGGATTCGGTGACCCGTTTTGCACGGGCTCTTCGAGAAGTGGGGCTGGCAGCGGGAGAGCCCCCGGCGCGAGCAGGATACACTCCTTCGGTTTTTGCCACTCTCCCTAGGCTCTTAGAACGTTCTGGAAATTCTTCCAAAGGGTCTATCACGGCATTTTACACCATTCTGGTCGCCGGAGACGACATGAACGAGCCGGTTGCTGATGAGGTGCGTTCGATCCTAGATGGTCACATCATCTTATCGAGTGAACTGGCGCGGCAGTATCATTATCCAGCCATTGATATCCTTGCCTCTGTCAGCCGGATCCTCCCCAATATCACTAGCGAAGAGCATCGCAAGTTGATTGGACAAGTGCGCGAGGTCCTTGCCAACTATAAAAAGAACGAACTCCTCATTCGAATCGGAGAATATAAGCCAGGTTCTGACAAGGCAGCTGATTTTGCGATTAAATATGTCGACAAGGTGAATCGCTTTCTTAAGCAGAAAGTCGACGAAAAATGCTCCTTTGAAGAAACGATGGAACAACTCCAAGCCCTCTTTAGGTAAACATGAAAGAAAAATACCCTCTAGAGCAACTGGCAATGATTAAAAAACGGCGTTTGGAAGAGGCGGAACGCGTTCTCAAGGAAAAGAAAGAACAACTAACTAAGGAACAGGAAAAACAAAAAGAGTTGGAAGAGGAGCGCAACAAAACGTTTCAACACCGTGAAGCTAAAATGAAGCAGCTGCGGGATGAACTAGATCAGGGAACGACAACCGACAAAATCGAAATGATGCGAGAATACATTAAAGTCGTCAACGAAGAGTTGAAGCAAAAAGAAAAGAAAGTCCAAGATCAAATCAAAGTGGTTGAAGCAGCAGAAAAGGCTGTCGAAGAAGCTCGAAAAGACATGATTAAAAAGCAGCATGATGTCGAAAAAATGAAGATGCATCGGAAAGAGTGGGAAAAAGAGATGCGCGCCCTTGAGGTCTATGAAGAAGGGATTGAAACCGATGAGCTCGGTACGGCGATGCATACATCTAAAAAGCATAAGAGGTAGCCGGAATGGATCCAGATAAAGTCCAAGGGGATGTCCAGCGCCCTTACCAACCCGAACCTGAACAATCCGACAAAATCGATCCCGAAAAGTTTAAGCGGGTCATGAAAATCGATGACACTGACGAAGCGCAAAAGCGGAATAAGCGCAATCTGAAACGGGAAGAAGAAGAGGGAGAAGATGAAGAGGTGCAAGAAAAAGCCCCTCCTCCTAATACATCGAGTGCCTTTTCAGAATTTATGAGCGATAAAGATCAGCTCGATAATGTGATGGATTCCGAATCAGGAGGAGTGCGTTATCAAGCCGCTCCTGAAGATGAATCTTTTGTGGCTCCCGAGCCTGGCTCGATCAATACCGAAGGGGTCGAATCGGAAGAGAGTGAGCCTTCTCCTCAGCCGCCACCCTCTCAAGCTCAACAACCAAGCCCACAACAGCCACAGCAGCAACCCCCTCCTCCTTCTTCAGGAGGTCCCTCTCCTCAAGCCGCTCCCTCTCCTCCTGCAGAAGAATCGTTTTCTCCTCCCCTGTATGAAGGAGAGTTTGAAGAGCAGCCCTTCAATCCCAACCAGACTGAGCAACCGTCACCACAAGTTGATCAAGCACAGCCCACCAGCCCTCAAGAACCTGAGCAAAAAGAAAAAGGACAAGAGCAGCCTCCAGAAAAGAAAAAGGAAGAAGACAGCTCTCTCCTCGCAAGCCAGCCGAAACTCAGCGACATCATGCCGAAGAAAAAGAAAACGGCTAAAAAACCAGGGCCTGAAATTCGCACTCTTCCTAAAGATCTGCAGACGCCTAAGGATCAGCAAAAAACCCCAGAAGGAAAAGATCTTGAGCAAACAGGAGACGTAAAAGAGCCCCCTGTTTCTGAAGCGACACCTGGAAAACACTCCACTTCCCTAGGCCAAGTCCCAGAAGGCGAAAAGGGAGAAGACACTGGGCTGCCAGCCGAAAAAGCACCTGAAGCCCTACAGCCAGGGATGGTTCCCTCACCTCAAAAGGGAGTCGCAAAAGAAGACACTCCTTTCCGCCGCCTCTCTCCACAAGAAGTGCGCAATCAGCGCATTGGAAAAGAAAAAGAAGCCACAACAGCCTCCTTAGAAGGCATGGTTGTCTCTTCCTCCAGTGAAGGGCAAAAGGGCGAAATGGGAAAAGATCAGAAAGAAAAAGACGACCAAAACTTTTTAGAAGCAACTCCCGATACAGCAAGTATTCTCCTTCCTACATTTGAGGCTCCGGTTTCCCCTCTTCAGCCCGTCGAAGAGACCCCTGCCTACACACGACTCACTCCAGAAGTCCATGAGCTGTTTGAAAAAATGGGAGGGGTCATGTTGGTTCAAATGGATAAAGGAATCACCACTACCACCATGAATATCCAAATGCCAAACTCCGTCTTCAACGGAGCCCAAGTCATCCTGGAACAATATGATACCGCTCCCCACTCTTATAACCTTCAGCTTATCGGAAGCCCCGAGGCTGTCAAAGTCTTTACCTCAAATCTCAAAGAACTTGAAACGTCTTTCAAACAAGCAAACTTCAACTTCGAAGTCAATATCCTCAACCCCTCTATTTCTAAAGAGTCAAAACCCCAACATCTCATCCGCCGCAAAAGCGCCTCCGGCGGAAAAGGAGACAGCGGCGGCGGAAAGCAGAAGGGATAAGGGCTTGCGCCATATTCCGATTTTTACTATGGTATTTCTGAGGTATGGTAATGGATATTAAAGCAAGCACACCGCCAAATGCGCGTACGAGTGACTCCAGAAAAGAGGAACGGAAGCTTCCTACCCGTTCTTTTAAGGAGGTCATGGCGCAAAAAGAAACTCCGCGCTTTCCCAAGCGAGGAAAAAGCATCTTTGATCTAGCAGCCAAAGAAAATAAAAAAGCGGAAGAAAAAGAAAATCCCCAAGCAGCTCCTGAAACCCAAGAGATAGCTCCTGTGGTTGTCATGGAAGGGATGGAAATCTCTGAAGTGATTCCTGTTGAAATCTCTTCTCTTGTGGAAGCAATGGCCGATTATATTAAAATCGAAAGTGAAAATGGGATTTCAAAAACGACTGTGGAAGTCAGAATGAAAGGAACATTCTTTGAAGGCTCCCAAATTGAAATCAATCATTATGACACGGCTCCTCAAAGTTTTAATCTTCAGCTCATCGGAAATCCTGAAGCCTTAGAACTTTTTCTCAATCATTTAGGGACGCTCCAACTCTCCTTAAACACCCATGAAGCCCTAAAAGGATTTCAGATTCATCTAATGACTCCCATCCTTAAAAGTGAACGCTCTGAGTTATATGCACGTGGAAAAACACGG
>JAGROF010000129.1 GCA_020440405.1 Chlamydiia bacterium | reverse complement strand
GGAGCTTCTCACCAAACCGGCTGGACAGGTCTTGTGGCCAATCTCATCGATGAATGGAGTTAATCAAGAAAAATAACCACAGAGGACAGAGAGAACACAGAGAAAGAAGCTAGCGCCTTCTCTATGTTCTCTCTGTCCTCCTAACCTTTCATGCCTTGTAATTTTGCATTCGAAATGCAAAAATGCAAGAGTTTTTATTTAAGTAATTGATTCTAAGGGTTTTGATTGTTTTATAAGAGAGCCGAGGATGCCAGATTCAAAGATGAGAGGGATCCCCCAAATCGCCCAGTGCCAGGTGTAGAGCCCTTGTTCCCCAAAGTGGAGGTAAGTAAAGAGCCCCCAAGCAAGGCCAACGATGGTGCTGAGGATGGCTCCTGTGGAAGAGGCTTTTTTCCAGTAGAAACCAGCTAAAAGGGCAAAGGAAAGAGCCGCAACAGGAATGTTTGCCAGGATGAGCTTATCCAGGATGCGATCCACAAGGGTGTTGCCCAAAAGATAAGACGCTGCAGCACAGGCAAGGGTCAGCCAAAGTCCTTGTTTATAACTTTGGCTCTGATGGCTAAAATCGGCAATAAACATCGAACTCATGGCGCTCCAGACCCCAGCAAGAGTCGTGGCAGAAATCATAAAGAGCGAGGCATATGCAACGCCTCTAAGTCCTGCAGGAAAATACATGTTGATCAAAGTAGGGAGAGCGCTTTCAGGAGAAGCCAAAAGAAGCCCTTTTCCCTTGAGATGAGCTGTAGCGAGCACGGCAACTCCATACAAAATAAAAACCAAAACAGCAGCAAAAATAACTGCAGAGAAAGCGGTTTGCTTTGACTTGGCGGAAAAGATCTTTTGGCCATACCAAGGGGCAAGGATATAGGTGAACATTGTTAAGACGATCAAAGAAATGAGGAATCGGCTGGGAAGGACTTCAGGAAAATTAGGAATAGCATGGACACTTCCAGCGCCTTTTCCGAAGAAAAGAAAGCAAGGGAAAATGGTGCAAACTAAGAGAAAACTCAAGATATCGGTCCGGATAATGGAGACCAACCCTCCTCTCAGCATCATCGAAAGAATCAAAAGGATAAGATATCCACTTAAAAACCATAGATTCCATGTGGGAAAAGCTGGAGAAAAGATCAGGGTGATCGACTTGACATAGGTTGCGGTAAATCCCAGCATGGCGATCCCTAAAAAAACCGAAGCAAGCTTTGCAAAGGGTTTTCCATAGCGGATACGGAAAAGAGAGGTCACAGATGTGGCATTTAACGCCTTGTATTTTTTGGCGACAGTGAGCCCATAGAACAACAGTCCAATGAGAAAAACAAAGGGGAGAAACAGGGCGCGCCGTCCTGCCACATAGCCGAGTCCTGAAAATGCCAATAAGGTGGAGGTGTTGAGTTCCGTCATGATTAAGGTACAAGAAAGTCCCCAAAATCCACACTGACGTTTTGCAAAGAGGTAGCTTTCTTCAGACGTGACCTTGCGATTTTTGAAGACTCCTACAAGGATAAAAAGGAATAAAACAGCAATGAAAAAGACTGTATCTAAGTTCATTCTACCGTTACCGACTTTGCTAAATTACGGGGTTGATCGATGTCAGTTCCTCGAATCTTTGCAATGTAGTAAGCGAAGAGTTGTCCTGCCACCGAGTAAAGGATCGAGGCAAGGGGGTCGATAATCTTAGGGAGCCAGAGAATATCTTTTGTGATGGTTAAAGCTTCTTCCTTTCCCTTAGGGACAAAGGCAAGGATCTCTCCGCCACGCGCTTTGACCTCCATAAGGTTGCTCATCATTTTATCAAATGTTTGGAGATTCCCGCACAGACCAATAACAGCTAGATCGGGATTGACAAGAGCAATCGGACCATGTTTCATCTCTCCCGCAGGGTATCCACTAGCATTGAGATAACTAATCTCTTTGAGCTTAAGAGCGGCCTCGAGACTCGTAGGAAACATGTAACGCCTTCCCATAAAGAAGAAGTGCTCAAAAGAGGCATATTTTTCTGCATAAGCTTCAATTTGGGAGCCTTGAGCCAGCACCTGTGTAATTTTTGTCGGAAGGTGCTTCAGTTCTTTAATGAAGGCCTGCCCCTCCTCTTTACTGAGGTGGCGGAGGCGGGCCATATAAAGGGTAAACAGAGCAAGCACCGTGAGCTGACTGGTAAATGCTTTTGTTGAGCAGACACTGACTTCAGGACCTGCTCGCAAGAAAAGTGTTGAGTCTGCCTCTCTCGCTAGCGTTGAATGATTGACATTGCAAATTGCAATGACCTTGGCTCCTTTAGCTTTGGCTTCTCGCACCGCTGCGATCGTATCTGCGGTTTCTCCTGACTGGCTAATTGCAATGACCAAGGTATCTTCAGAGATAATGGGGTTGGTGTAACGGAATTCGGAGGCGATTTCGGTTTCTGTTGGAATCCGCGCCAAATGTTCAAACATAGAGGCAGCAATCGATCCTGCATGCCACGAGGTACCACAAGCCAGAATCAGGACGCGATTGATGGACTGTAAGTGTTGAGGGGAAAGGGTCAATTCTTCAAACTCTGCGGTTCCAAATTCTTCACGAAAACGGTCAAGCATTGCGCCCTGCACCGTTTGAGGTTGCTCAAAGATTTCTTTGAGCATGAAATGGTCATACCCATTTTTAGAAATCGTCTCTCCCTGAAATTCAACCCGCTTCATCTCTTTATGGATTTTTTTTCCTTGGGCGTTATAGAGGGAAAAGTGGTGGTGTTTCAAAA
>JAGROF010000128.1 GCA_020440405.1 Chlamydiia bacterium | reverse complement strand
AGATTTTGATTGCAGTCCCTTCAGGGATCACAGGGGTAGAAAAGCGTGCCGTTGAAGACTCTGCTCTCCGCGCGGGGGCTCAAGAGGTGATCCTGATCGAGGAGCCAATGGCGGCGGCCATTGGAGTCGACCTTCCAGTTCATGAACCTTCAGCCAATATGATCATTGACGTGGGGGGAGGAACGACAGAAATTGCGATTATCTCTCTGGGAGGAATCGTCGAATCGCGTTCGATCCGGATTGCGGGGGATGAATTTGATGAGTGTATCATCAATTACATGCGGCGGACCTATAATCTGATGATCGGTCCGCGGACAGCGGAAGAAATTAAAATGACCATCGGTTCTGCCTATCCTCTAGGGGATCATGAGCTGGAAATGGAAGTCCGTGGACGCGACCAAGTGGCCGGTCTTCCGATTACTAAACGGATCAATTCCGTGGAAATCCGCGAGTGTCTTGCAGAACCCATCCAACAAATCATTGCTTGCACAAAGGAAACCCTCGAGAGGTGTCCTCCTGAATTGGCTGCCGATCTCGTTGAGCGCGGCATGGTTCTAGCAGGGGGAGGGGCCCTTATCAAGGGACTTGACAAGGCTCTTATCAAAGAGTCTGGGCTTCCTGTTGTTGTGGCATCTAACCCTCTCCTTGCCGTTTGCATGGGAACAGGGAAAGCTCTCGAATATCTCGAGACGTTTAAGAAAGCTGCCGTTTAAAGAATCTCTTGACGATTATTGTCCGACTATCAGATCATCTTCCTCTAGAAGTCATAATGCCAGAGGAGTTGATGATGAGATTTTTGTTTTCGGTTATGGTCTTTTTAGGGCTCAGTTGGCAGGGGTTGTTTTCCGATATTGTTTATGTGTCAGATTCTGCAGGGAGCACTGTTTCTGTCATTGAGACAACATCTAATACTTTGATTACAACGATTCCTGTGGGATCATCCCCGCGGAGTATCTCATTTACTCCTGATGGGAGATTTGCTTATGTGGCAAATAATGGGGATGATACAGTATCTGTGATCGATGCGTCGATCAATACTGTAATTGCAACAGTTCCTGTAGGGGCTGACCCCATTGGAATTGGAGTCAATCCAAATGGGAATTTTGTTTATGTGCTCAATAGCACTGGAGATACAATTTCTGTCATTAGTACGGCAACCAATACAGTTGTGGATACTTTCCTTATTGGAGATGCACCAGGACGTGTTGGTTATTTACCCGATGGAAGTCGGGCTTATGTAGGGACTTTAAATGATAGTATGTTTGTCGTAATCGATGCCATAGCGAATTCAGTGATCACTAAGGTTCCTGTAGGAAGCGATCCCACTGGAGTTGCCGTGACGCCTGATGGACGGTTTGCATATGTTGTCAATGCGAGTGATGGAACATATGATGTGCTTGATACAGCAACGAATACTCTCCTTCCTGGCTCTCCTTTTGGGGCTTTTGGAAATGGAAATGGAGGAATAGCAATCACTCCGGATGGACAATTTGCATATATCACAGGTGTGAATGATGTTAATGTTTTTACTGTTGCAACCAATACCATTTTTGCATCGATTTTTGTTGGAGAATCGTTCGAATTAATGGAAATTGCTTTTACTAATGATGGCAGCTTAGCCTACGTAGCAGACTCACATGGAACGGTGGTCACTATTGATGTTGTAACGAACACGGTGATTAATACTCTTGATATTGGGGGATCTCCCTTTGGAGTGGGTGTTCAACCTGCAACATTTGGTCTTAGAGGGGTAGCTAAAAAGAATTCCTTTTTGACAGAAACGAATATTTTTAATGAATTGACGTGGACAGCTCCAATTTTAATCACAGCTCAGAGCTATCGGGTTTTCCGTGATGGAGTGCTGATTGCGACAGTTCCCGCGACTCAATTTTCTTTTAAAGACAATAACTTAAAGCGTAAACAGACCCATAATTATGTGGTTATTGCCGATGGTCTAAGTGGGGCCTCAGCAGCAGCTTTTGTCACTGTGAGAACAAAGTCCTAGAAGACCATTATAGCCAAAAAAGCGCTACTCCGCTAAAAGGAAAAAAAGGTCTTTATATAGGGTTTTGAAATGAAGAATCGATTATTAAAATCTATTGGGGCGGTTTTTTTAGCTGCACTGTTTATGGGGGCAGTTCAAGCTGAGTGTCGAGAGATTTCTCTGGATGGTAAGGCTTCTTACTATATTTCTACGAACCATCGGTTTCGAGAGATTTATGGCGGAGCAGGTCTTTACCGGCTTGAAACCAATATTCAGGTGTGGGAGCAGTTGCATACCTGGGTAAATTTAGGGTACATGTATGCTTCGGGAGATTCAAGCCAAAATGACCATACGCATCTTCATCTGGTTCCCTTGAGCTTTGGTGTCAGTTACTTTTTTACAAAGGGATGCTTTGTTCCTTATGTGGGGCTTGGTCCTCTTCTTGCTTATTCGTATATCCATAATGGGTCTAATTATGTCACTCGCCATCAAAATGGATGGGGAGGAGGCTTTTTGGCCAAGACAGGCTTTCGAGCTTACTTTGCCAAGTCTCTTTACTTCGATTTCTTTGGAGATTACTCTCTCATCATTATGGATTTCCATCATGGAGGTAAGCGGACAATTCACCACCGTGGGGATCTAAGCGGATTTTCAATCGGTGCGGGAGTGGGATACAACTTTTAGTCATGGATATGAAGCATGCGGGGCTTTCTGCTTGGATTCGTGACATGGAGGCGCTCTGTCAACCTGATCGAGTGCAGCTCTGTGATGGGTCGCAAAAGGAGCACGATGCA
>JAGROF010000127.1 GCA_020440405.1 Chlamydiia bacterium | reverse complement strand
TGTGCCACATTTTTTACCTGCTCTAAAGGACGCTCGATCTCCATCTCCTCAATGAGCGCTTTTGTGGCAATTAGCAGGCCAGGAACAAGCATTCCCTTTTCCTGAGGAATTTCATACATCGCAGGGGCCACTTCATACATCGACAATCATCTCCCACATCAGTCCCTCTTTTTCTTTGATAATTTCTCCATGGAAACTCACTGCCTTAAAAGGGGTTCCAATCTGTTTATCTCCCTCTGTTGTAATTTCATTGAGCTCAATGATTCCTTCTTCCAATGTCTTAGCCTGTATTTCAGGGTTTAAAAAAGGAAGAATGTCAGGACATTTAAAGGCTAAGGCGATTTGTGCATTCCTAAAAACCTGTCCTAGGGTTTCCCCATATACCCGAAAGGCAATATCTGCCTCATGCTCCATCTCCTCAAAAGGAGGGCAAAGGTCATGACTCCAAATCGGCTCATAGCGCAGCCCTTTAAAACTTTCATAGAGGTGCAAGTGGTGATAATACAGGGGAAGGGGACGAAAAGCTTTTGTCCACTCCTTTTCTTTGAAGGGGCTTCGTCCTAGGGTAACGTGCTTTAAAAACTTCCTCCTATCCATGGGGTACCCCTGAGCTTCAAAAAAATCAGAAACCTCTTGCTGATAGGCCTCCAACGGATCGTCTCCAAAAGGTTCCACATGCCACGTCACCACACAAGGATGACGCCTCGGCAAGCAAAGGACAGAATCCGCAATCCCTACAGGTCCCACACGAAAGCTCGGCTTTGGAAGTTTGGGAATGAGGGATCGAATCTCTTGGTAGGACGTATTTCCTAAAAATGCCAAGGTTAAATGGCGGTGTTTAGCTTTAAGGGTGCGTGCATCAGGAAGATTATCTGGCCAAGGTGCATGCACCTCAAACCCCAAAAAAAGACGTTTTTGATCTCCCGTTTCACCCATCACGTGCCTGCCTTCTTAAAAGAATACAAAAGAGTGCATAAAAAAAACCAAGAACCACACCAAAAATGATATGACTTCCCAAGGTTTGCAAGAGATCATACATCGTTAAGTCGGTCCAATGAACATTGGGAGACACCACAAAGAAAAAAGGAAGTAAATAAAAAGGAGTTAAAACCCACCACATCATCCCAAATAAAAACCCGAGCCCTAAACCATTCCACACCGACTTTACAAGGCGGTGAGACAAAAGTGCAAAGACAACTCCAAGAATCGTCGCTGTGACAAAATGCATCCCCACAAGGAGTGCATCATCACTGACATGCGTCTTCTCTTGAATTTTTGAAAAGACATGCATTTGATGAATCAGCAGCATAAACAACATCGCTGGTTTATGACCAAAGGAGATCCAGAAAAACTTCATTACTCCCCCTGTCAAAAGCCCACTCACCCCTCCATAAATCATATTAAGCAATCGATATGTCCGCTTTTTCATATCTCTAATATATATATAAAATGAGTTATTCTTCACATAATAAAAGGAATGGGGTATAGCAAAAAGAATGAAGAAACACGTTCACATCCGCCGTTGGATCATCTGGTCTCTTGCCGTAGCCTTTTACTTCTATGAGTACTTTTTAAGAGTAGCTCCTAGTGTCATGGTTCAAGATCTCTTCAAATCCTTTAATATTGGAGCCGGGGTCCTTGGGGTTATCTCTGCCGCTTATCTATATGCCTACGCCCCAATGCAGCTTCCCGTGGGAGTCTTAATGGACCGCTTTGGAGCGCGAAAACTCTTAACCCTCGCAACATTGACATGTGGAATTGCTTCCCTCCTTTTTGGAATGGCTCCGATGGTTTGGGTAACAGTTGTGGCAAGGCTTTTGATGGGAGCCGGATCAGCGTTTGCCTTCATTGGAATGGTTTACATCTCTTCCCATTGGTTCCATGGAAAAATCTTAGCCTTCCTTGTTGGCGTGGGAAACTCGATTGGAATGCTTGGAGCTGTCTTTGGAGAAGGCCCTCTAGCACAACTCGTCGCACACCTTTCTTGGCGTCCTGCTTCCATTCTTTTAGGAGGCTTAGGCGTCGCACTAGGGATTGTGATTTACCTCGCTGTGCGAAACGAACCCCCTTCCATGCAACATCATGATCCTAAGCCCTCCATGCCTCTTATCGAAGGGATTAAAAGTGTCTGCCATAACTCTCAAACCTGGATCAATGGGATTGTAGCCATGATGTTTTAC
>JAGROF010000126.1 GCA_020440405.1 Chlamydiia bacterium | reverse complement strand
ACGGTAATCAAGCAAAGAATAGTATCCCGTTGGCCCCCGGGAGAAAAAGGCAAGCACCCCCTCCACAAAATAATCACAAACCACTCCTCCCAGCACACTGAGCATCAGATTAAATCCCAATGCTGCTCCCAACGAGGTCTTAGGAACACGATCTTTGACTAAGGCGAATCCTAAAATTTGTCCTGCAGCTGCGATTCCAATAGCAAGGCAGGAAATCACTCCAATCCCAAAAGAACTCCCTGGAAAATAGAGAAAACCTACACACCCCATGAGCCCTATAATCGAGCTAAAAACCAAGATAGGAACCCGCTGCTTCCAACGCGCTGACAAGTATCCAAAGAGAGGGCTCAAAAATCCCGCAGCGATCCAAAACAAGGTCAATCCTTGATGCGCCTGGGCATCACTAACCAGAAAACGTTCCTTCACAAAGGGAAAGGCCCAGTGCTTCGCAAAAACAACAATCGGACCCCATCCCGTAAAGGCATAGAGCCCAATGAGCCATAATTGCTTAGACGTAAAAATGCTTTTCAGCTCTTTGATGTAACGAAATTTTGAGGAGCGGTGCATCCCATGTGCTGAAACACTGTCTTGAACAACCATGAGACTCATTAAAACCAGAATCACCCCAACCGTTCCCAACACAATCATGACAACACGCCAAGAAAAGTAATAATTCACAAGGAGTGTAATCGGGACTCCTCCCACTAAAATCCCCAAGGTAGAGAAGAGTTGTCCAATCCCAGAAAGCATTCCAAAATTAGAGTGAGGAAACCAACGCGCCGCCATGATCAGCATGGAGAGAAAGGCAAAAGGAGCTCCAATCATGAGCAAAATATTCCCTACAGCTGTCATGTGAGAGTAGAGACTCCAGGCCATAAAAAATAATCCTAGAGAAGAACACGCAATAGCAAAAGGAAGAATAATGCGAGACGAGAGGCGATCATATAAAATCCCAATTGGAATCTGCATGCAGATATAAACATAAACAGCAGTTATAGACATCAATCCATAGATGTCTTGAGGAAGGTCTCTTTCATGCATCATATGGTGCTGTGCCACTTGGGGCGCTGCACGCATAAATTGATCATAGGTCAAGAAAATGACCGTAATGACAAAGATGAAAATCCCTTGAATGCGTGATTCCTTATGCATGAAGTTCTTTATAACAGCTCATACATAAGAAGGGAAGAATGTGTCTCCATAAATGTTGCAAAAGGGGTCATTAAAGGGGAGGGAAGGGCATCAAGGGAAAACCATTCCCAGCCCAAACATTTTTGTGGTTCACGCCGCTCTACTTCCCCTTCAAATTCAGGAATGATAACAAAAAGGGTGATGTAATGGTGATTTTTAGGAGCGATCAGATCATTCGTATAGGGACCTTGAACCATCTTTTTTGCAACGAGACCCGTCTCTTCAAGAAGCTCCCGTGCTGCACACGCATCCACAGACTCCCCATATTCTAGATGTCCTCCTGGAGGAGCCCATGTTGCATCGCCAATCAGCCCCTTACGCTTTCCAAGAAGAACCTTTCCTTCTTGAATCGCAATGGCAGCGAGTCCAACGCGCGGACGCTTTATGATTTGCTCTTCCAGCGCAGCCATACTCCTCCTAGAGTTGAAGCAATCAAGAGCTTCACACCAGCTAGAGGAAGAAAAGGGACAACGCCAACCATCAAGCTCTCTTTAAAAGAAAGCATACGGGTTAAAAAGGCAACGCCGAGAGTATAGACGATCACTTTCCCTACTAAGACACTCAGAGCAATCCAAAGTGCGTTGGGTTTCTTCCGAAGAGAAACCAGTTTCCCTGTGGCAAATGCCGCAATCGGAAATGCGACCAAATACCCTGCCGATGGAATTGCAAACCACATTGCATTGGAAGTCCCTCCTGCAAGGAAAGGAAGACCTAAAGAGATAAAGGCCAGATAGAGAAGCACTGACCACGAAGCTTTTTTTCCTCCCTGCATGATGGCAAGAGAGAAAACTCCCAACGTCTGCAAAGTTAAAGGAACAGGATAAAGGGGAATCGTCACTTGCGCACAAGCAGCTAGAAATAAGCTCCCCAAAAAGACTTGAACAACCGTCCACATCCGGGACTTTGCTTTTTCAGAAATTGCGGGTGTTGACTCAATAAAAACTTCCATCATCTGATCCTCTCAAAAGGTTTGGGCTTAATCATACCATTTATCAAAAATAAGCTGGTGAATGTAGCTTGTTCTTTTCGGTCAAAATTTAGTTTTCGATTTCGCTAACCAACAAGTGGTTAGGCTTATCTCCAAACTCAATTTTTCCTCGAAAATCTCAGCGCTAATTCTGCAACTTATGTTTGATAAATGGTATTATTATGTATTCACTCTTTTTGGGCAATCCCCCCAACAAGATCGTAGTCGAGAGCTTCTGTAATTTTTACTTGATACCGTTTCCCAAAGCAATCAACCCCAGAGGAATCATTGAGGATTACCTCTCCATCGATTTCAGGGCATTGCCCACGATGCCGCCCGACCATGAGAAGGGGAGATTCAGGGTGGTACCCCTCAACAACAACCTCCAAGGTTTGCCCCACCTTTTGACTGAGAAGACGTTTAGAAATTTTCTTTTGCACCTTTGCCAACTTTTTTTGTCTTTTGGCTTTCACCACCTCTGGAATCTGATCAGGAAGATCTGCCGCATAACTCCCTGGCTCACGAGAATATTGAAAAATTCCCACATTATCGATCGGATACTTCTCCACAAACTCTAAAAGCTCTTGAAACTGCTTGTCTGTTTCTCCAGGAAAACCCACAATGAAGCTTGTACGGATGGTGATGTCTGGAATCTCCATGCGGAGGAGCTCTAAAGAGTGGATAATCGCTTCTTTTGATGTTGCTCGATGCATTGCTTTTAGCATCTCATTATTGACATGTTGGATCGGCATATCCAAATAAGGGCAGATGCGGGGATCGCTTTTCATCAACTGAATGAGGGAAGGAGTGATTTCATCGGGATATAGATAGAGAAGACGGAGCCAAAAATCCCCTTCTTCTTGAAGCAAAGTTTCTAGCACCTTGATCAACCCTTCCGAGCGTTTATACCCTTGATCTTTTCCCCAATCTCCAAGATCTTGGGCAATCAAGATAATCTCATGCACTCCCTGAGCCCGCAAAGTGCGGAATTCCTTGACAATTCGGTCCAAAGATTTACTTCGAAGGGGCCCTTTAATCTTTGGGATAATGCAATAAGCACACCGCTTTTTGCACCCTTCGGCAATCTTTAAATAGGCGTAATGGGAAGGGGTAGAGAGGGTCCGTGGAACTTCTCCTGCTTCCAGATAACTCCGTGCAGAAGTGACCTCAATCCCCTGCTTCTTAGACTCAATCGCACGGAGGATTCCTTCCACATCTCCTGAGCCCAACAGATAGTCAATATCAGGGAAATGTTTTTGGATTTCATGGCCATGGCTCTGGACCATGCACCCCGTCACGATAATTTTGGCCCCTTCTTTCCGTTCCGCATACATTTCCCCAATCGTCTGAAGAGATTCCTCTCGTGCTGCTTCTAAAAAACCACAGGTATTGATCACAAGATAATCCGCTTCTTCCAAGCTCTCACTGGGCTCATACCCTGCTTTTAGCAAGATCCCAAGCATGACTTCGGTATCCACCCGGTTGCGGGGACAGCCTAAACTAATAAAATAAAGTTTATTCCCCCCATGGCGAAAGGTCGGGGATCCCTTATTAATAGTTTTCTTTGTAGGAGTCTCTTCAGGGTACATCTTTAACATGGCATAAAGATTACCCTGATCCTTTAATTTATATCAATCCGAGAGCGCTTTGATATCGTCTGCGACTTTTTTCTGTGCTTCGGGCGTGGGATTCTTGATGAAATCTTGATAATCGGTATTGAGCTGCTTATCATTTGCCACCTTCCCCTCTTTCAGGGCCACACAAGCTGTTTCATTCATGACTTGAAGCGCCTCATCCATCACCTTTTTCAGCTGCTCCTTCTTATGAAACTCCACATCGGGTTTGTTATATTCCTCAAAAGATTTCTGAAAAAGATCCAACCCTTTCTGATAATCTTGATGATATCTTTCAAGTTCTTCTTTGGAATAGTGATGTGGTTCCCCTCCCCCTTGCACTCCACCAACGTCTGACATTTTAACCCTATAAATAATTTCTTCTTCCTATTTTTTTCTTTACCCGATAGAATACTTTTTAGTCTATTTTCAATAAGGATTAATGCATGCGAAAGATACTATTGGGATTTCTGCTTCTCACTTCAACCATAGTCGCTCTAGAAAAAGGAAAACCTCAGGAGCTTCCTAAACAGCCCCCTCCAATATCGACCGTAGATGAGCAACTGACCCAGGCGCAAAAAGACTTTGATATTGCCCGAAAAATGTTTAACCCCTGGTATGCAGGTCCTTTATTGACCCCTTCTGCGCATAATGTCCCTCCAGGAATGTTTGTGGTTCAGCCCTATCTCTTTGTCACCAATACGTTTGCTGAATTCAATGGAAATCGGAAATCGGTGAACCAAACAGATCTCTGGACTGTAAATCCCCTATGCCTTTTTCAAATGGGATGGTTCTCTTGGCTAGATTTCACCATTACGGCTCAGGGGTTCTATAACAGTAAAGGCGACCAAGATTTTTTCTATTGGGGAGACACCTCCTTTGAATGGGGCATCCAGCTGCTGAAAGAATCTCCCTATAAGCCTGCGGTCCGCATGACAGTGACAGAAACAGTCCCCACCGGGAGATATGAAAAGCTTAATCCGAAGAAAAATGGAGTCGATGCAACGGGAGCTGGCGCTTACTTTACAAATCTTTCCTTAAACGTCTCCAAAGTGTTTTGGTGGGTCACAACCCACCCCTTTGCTTGGCGCCTTTCCATGAATTATGCCTTCCCCACCGCACGCGTACAGGTCCAAAGATTCAATGCCTATGGAGGAGGAATTGATACAAGAGGAAAAGTCCGTCCAGGAAATAAAATTGCCATTGATACTTCGATTGAGCTCAGCTTTACCCAAAAATGGGTCTTGGCAGTTGACTTAGCTTATACCTATCAAAACCATAGTACGTTCTCAGGCCACAAAGGGCGGACACCAACTGGAGGGATCGCCTCTGTTGGAGGCCCTTCAAACGACAACCTCAGTTGCGCCCCTGCAATTGAATACAACCCTTCCGATCACATGGGCTTTCTAGCAGGAGTATGGTTTGCGATTACAGGAAGAAACTCCGGTGACTTCATTTCTGGAATCGTTACGATGTACTATGCTTGGTAGAACAATTCCTTGAAAAAGTTTTCCATGGATTGAAGCGCCCGCTTTTCAGCTGTAGGGTTATAGATGGTTCCAAGGCTTGGATCATTGGCTGCAGGGTTTGTAAATGCATGAAGGGTTTTTCCATAAGCATGAACTTGCCAATCTGCTCCCGACTCTGTCATCTCTTCTTGAAATGCTGCGAGCTGCTCAGGAGGAACCATAGGATCCTCATACCCATGAAGAACAAGAATCTTTCCTTTTGGCTGACAAGGATAGCCAGGAGGATTTAATAATCCATGAAAACTCACGACTCCTTTTAAATCGGCTCCGCTACGCGCAAAGTCAAGAGCACAAAGCCCTCCAAAACAAAACCCAATCGCTCCCATTTGAGTAGCATCGACTGAAGGATGTTTTTCAATGGCTAAACGTCCCGCTTCCATCCGGCTTAAAAGAAACTTCCGATCCTTGACAAAGGGCTCCATGAGCTTTCCATTCTCTTCCACAGAAGAGCCCAAAACACCTTTCCCATACATATCTAAGGCCACACCAGTGTAGCCAAGAGAAGCGAGCCATTGTGCCTTTTCTATGACAAACTCATCCCTTCCTCTCCACGCATGGAAGATCAAAATCGTTGGCCGTTTTCCCTTTACAGAATCGCATGCCAAAAAGGCCTCTAGTGTAGCATTCTGATGGGTGTACTCGATCGTTGTTGTGTTCATGAAGCCCATCAAAACACTTATTGAAAAAAAAAGAAAACGAAAAGTAAGATAATGGGATGAAATGGATCTTCCTTCTCTTATGCTCTGTCACTCTTTTTGCCAAGGACCCTCATCCTGTGACGAAAGTCAATGCTTGGTTTAAAGAGGAAAAAGAACGCACAGAAGGGCGCTTTTTTAAGTTTGCCTCTTTAGCAACGGTCGATGCTGAAGGAAACCCTCATGCAAGAATGGTTGAAGTCACCCACTTCAGTAAGAAAAAGGGAGCCCTCTTTTTTACCCATGCACAAACAGAAAAAGTTCAGCACCTCTCATTAAACCCCCATGCTTCCCTTAACTTCTATCTCCCCCATACCCACCGCCAACTTTGCGTGGATGGAGTTGTCCATTCGGTTCCCCAGGAAGAAGCGGAAAAAGCATGGGAGCAGATGCCCCGTTTCATGAAACTTACCTTCCTCTCTTCACGTAAAGGAGAGCCTTTGGAGTCTCCTGAAGCTTTAGAAATCCGAAAAAAACAGCTCCAAACGGAATATCCCAAAGATATTCCCTGCCCTTCAACTTTCAGAGGTTACCATCTCAAACCCGAGCGTATCATTTTCTTTCAAGTCAACCGCCGCTCCTTTCCTACAAAGGAAGTGGCGCATCTAGACAAAGAAGATTGGGTTTGCACTCAAGTGGAACCTTGATACCATTTCTGAAAAATAAGTTGGTGAATGTAGCTTGTTCTTTTCTTATAGTTTCGCTTTAGATAGTGTCGTCAAATAATCTTTGCTGGGAGGGGGCTTTCTTTGAGAAAAATTCAAGGCGCCCGATGGAAAGAGCCCCAGATGGGCTCTTGAAGCAGGGCAACGCGGAAGTTTTCCATAGAAAGGCCAAAAACAGCATAGAGTATCTGATGACACTATCTAGGCTTATGGTCTTTTTCGAAGGCTTCAAGAAGACGGTTCCCTTCTATCGCAGCACGATTCAATGCTTCTTCCGCTGTTTCCTCTCCGGAAAATGCTTTTTCAAGATGGTCTGTGATCACCTCTCGAACTTCCACATAATTCCCGAGACGCATGCCAAAGGAATGCTCGGTAGGGGAATTGCGTAAAACTTCTAAGACCGCAATCTCCGCCGCAGGGTGGGTTTCATAAAACCCTTTTTTCTTTGTCAGATAGTAGGCCGCATCGGTAATAGGAAGATACCCCGTCGACTGGTGCCATGCTGCCTGCACTTCGGGCGAAGACAGGAAGGCAAAAAAAGCAGCAATGCCCCGGTACTCTTCTTCACTAAACCCTTTCATAACCCAAAATGAAGCGCCCCCAATATTGAGGTTAGCTGGCTGGTCAATTAAATGGGGCCAGTAAGGAGTACTTCCGACTCCAATCTCAAAATCACACTGCTTTTTGAGAATGGGCAAACGATTTGAACCTTGAAGGAGGATGGCACATTCCCCTTCAGCAAAACGACGCTCGGGCTCTACAGCATAACGGCCACTATAAGAGAAAAGCCCTTTCCGACTCCACTCCGCTACTTTTTTCAAATGAAACTTCACTTCCCCTTGATGAAACAGCAGACGTGCTCCAAGTCCCAAGAATCCATTTTGCTGCGTAGCATAGGGAAGGTCGTGCCAACAACAAACATGTTCTAGATGGTAGGCAACAGGCCATGCTGTCGTAAAACCAATATACCTCTGTTTTTTCAATGCTTTAGCTGCCCTTTCGACTTCAGGCCAAGTGCGTGGAGGAGATTCAGGGTCCAGCCCAGCCTCAACAAAAGCTCTCTTATTATAGTAGAGAACTCCCGTTGAAACGTTCCAAGGAAGAGAGAGCATTTGGCCATTGGGGGCAGAATAAAACTTCCTGACGACATCAATATAAACATCGGGATCAAAACGGTAATGGTATTTTTGCATGAGGTCCCCAACAGGAATATAGGTCTTCTCATCGAGCATCATCGACAGCGTTGCAACTTCATATACCTGCAAAATCTGTGGTCCTCTCCCTTGGCGGTGAGCAGCGATCCCCTCTTCATAAACGACTTTGTAATTCTCTTTCTGAACTAGTTGAATCCGAGGATGGCCTCCTTGGGCATTAAACTCTTCTACAAGTTCAGAAAGCTTTTCCTCTAGAAACCCATCAAGCGCATGCCACAGTTCAATGTCTTTTGCAGACACTCCATAAGAAAAAAGGAAAAAAATTCCAGCAACTAACCATTTCATGCGAATCAGCCTAACATCTTTTTGAATTTTTGGCATTACGAATAATTCCCCAATCCGTATAGTGAGATTTTAAGAGACCTTCTCTAGGGTATGAGGTAATTATTCATAAAAAAATTCTACTCACAGGTGGCCGTTCTCTTTTTGCTGTGGATCTGGCCAGACGTTTTCATGAAAAGGGGCATGAGGTGTTTGTTGCAGAAACCTCTCCATTTCATGTGTGCCGTCACTCCAATGCCGTAAAGAAAAATTTTATCGTTCCCAGTCCTCGATTTCAATCAGAAGGGTTCATCAATGCCCTCGTGGATATTTGCACCCAAGAGCGCATCGATCTTGTCATTCCTACTTTCGAGGAAATTTTTTGCTTAGCTAAAGGAATCCACCGCTTTCCAGAAAATTGCACTGTTTTTTGTGAAAATTATGAAACCCTTGATCAGCTGCACAACAAATGGCTGTTTAATAAGAAGATTTTTTCCCTTGGGTTTGAGACCCCCCGATCCTACCTTGTCCACTCTCAGGAAGAGCTTGAAAACATCTCTCTAGATGTTCCCTATATTTTAAAGCCTAGTTACTCACGTGCGGCTCAAAAGATTCTTAAAGTCTCCTCTCGAAAGCCTCCCAAGGTGACAATCAATCCACAAAATCCTTTAGTCGCTCAAGAGTACCTTCACGGAAAGAAATACTGCTCGTATAGCATCTGCCACCAAGGAAAACTCTCTGCTCACACCGCTTACCCTGTGGATTTTTCAATTGATGGGAATGCCTGCCTCAATTTTGAAGCCATTGATCACCCTGCTATCGAAAATTGGGTGAAATCCTTCGTTGAGAAAGAGCAGTTCACCGGCCAAATCGCTTTTGACTTTATTGAGGTCGCCCCTGGAAAGCTCTATGCTATCGAATGCAACCCTCGTGGAACGAGTGGACTCCACCTTTTCCAAGAGGCGGACAACCTTCCTAAAGCTTTCCTTAATTCTGACCATTATATCACTCCCACTTTCGGTTTTGCCAAGCAACTGGCTTGGGGGATGCTGCTCTATGGCTGGAAACACCAGAAATTTTCTAAATTTGCGAAGAAGTTCCTAAGCTTGAGTGATGTCATCTTTTCAAGAAAAGATCTTAAGCCCTTTCTCTTCCACCCCATTTT
>JAGROF010000125.1 GCA_020440405.1 Chlamydiia bacterium | reverse complement strand
GGAGAGTCCCATGGCGGGCGGCTTTTGTAGGATAGGAGCTATCGAACGTATCGATTCCAAGAGGGACGCAGCTTTCTAGAGAAGGAAGGTCTGCGATCCCTAAGAGATGATTTGGAGCTTCTGGAGGCAGTTTAGGAAGGAGAGAAGAGAGCATTTGCACCATTTCTTCCTTCGTTTTTCCCATGCTTCCTCCAATAGCAAATCCATCAAAGGGGAGGCGACTGAGGAAATGGCAGCTTTCTTCTCTAAGCGCATCGTTGATCCCACCATGGATCACGGCATACATGGCTTGATCTTGAGGGTTTTTGAGGTGAGCGTCTAAAGAGCGTTTTTCCCAAATGTGTGTTCGTTCAAGAGAACGCTTGAGCTCCTTGTCTCCAATGTGATAGGGAGGAAGCTCATCAAAAGGAATAATAATGTCAGCTCCGATCGCTTTTTGCGCTGCAACCGATGTTTCAGGGGTCAAAAGGACTTTGCTGCCGTCTCGATAAGAGCGGAAATGTACTCCATCGTCTGTGATTTTTAAAACCGAGCCCCCATGCTTTTTCATTCCTTTACTTTTAAGTTCATCTGCGACACTTCCATAGGCTAAGCTGAACACTTGAAACCCTCCAGAGTCTGTGATGATGGGGAGTTTGCGTTGAATAAAGCGGTGGATTCCCCCTGCTTTTGCAATCACTTCGGGGCCGGGTTGCAGTAGGAGGTGATAAGTGTTACAGAACATCAGCTGAAGCCCAATTGAATTCACCATGGCATTGTCAAGAGCCTTGAGCGTTCCATTGGTTCCCACAGCAACAAAATTCGGAGTGTCGATAATCCCATGAGGGGTATGGATTCTTCCTACCCGAGCGCGTGACTTTGTAGACTGATGCAGGACCTCAAACTTGAACGGGGTCATGGTGTATCCATTTTTTGACAAAAAAAGTGAAGGGGGCCACGCAGAAGATAATGATGACTTTGATGAGATAACTCATGACAATGATGTCTCTCATGCTATGGACGATGCCATAAAGGGCCGTGTAACTGAAAAAGAGTGTGTCGAATCCTTGTGTCACAAGAGAAGAAAGGGCAAACGGAAGGAAAAGGGGAGTTTTTGGAAGTTTTTTGCGGATCCATCCAAACAGCTCCATGTCCATTTTTTGAGCAATGAGGGCTGAGAGAAAAGAAAAAATCATAATCCGTGGGGTGTCATTTAAAATAGCGGCAAAGGCATGGTGCATCCCGTCATACTTTGAGGGGACATAGCGGAGCTGAAACTGCGACATCACCATCACAAGAAACAGAAGGAAGAATACGGCTTTTAGCGCGCGGTTTGCCACTTTTTTTCCAAAGTACACCTGAATCAAGTTCATGGAAAAGATCGATCCCACCGTGTAGACGTCCGCACAGGTGACATGCAGTCCAAAACACTCCATCTGTTTCATGACAAAGAGATTTGCAAGGATCACCTGGATCGCCAAGGCTGCAATCAGAGCCTCTTTTCCCATCCTCAAAGCAAGGAGAACAAAGCTCATAAGTGCGGCAATGTGAAGGATGAAAGTGATTTCGTTCATTGCTTGAGTTGCACCCCTTCAGGGATATGCAATGTTGTGGTGGGGAAGGCACACTCTGCCCCATTCTTTTCAATGATTTCAATGGTTTTCAAGTAGATATCTTGTTGGAAAAGCATGTAATCGGCCCACTTCGTTGTCTTCGTAAAGCAATAGATCAAGAAATTAAGGGAGGAGGGGCCAAATTCATCGAACCGGACCATCATGAATTTTTCTGTATCAATTTCAGGATGGTTGCGGATCATCTCTTCCACTTCGGCAACAATGGTTGCAACTTTTGAGGCGTCATTATAGCGGACTCCCACACGAGTTTTGATCCGCCGGTTCGACATCCGCGAGGGGTTGATGACAGAAATCGTGGAAAAGACTCCATTTGGAACATAGATCGGGCGCCGCTCAAAGGTCCGAATACGGGTGAGGCGCCATCCAATATTTTCCACGTACCCTTCAATTTCTCGATCAGGGGATTTAATCCAGTCACCAACAGAAAAGGGGCGATCCAAGTAGATCATCAGTCCTCCAAAAAAATTGGACAAAAGATCTTTTGCTGCCAAACCGACAATCAAACCTCCTGCTCCCCCAAAGGCGAGAACAGCGGAGAGATTGACATTGCGCGTTTGCAAATAGACTAAGATGGCAATGAGGACCACAGCGACCCGAGAAATCTGAGCAATGGCTCGCACAGTTGTTTTATCGTACCGTTTCTTCCGCTTCTTCTGCTCTTGAGAATAATCAGATTCCATGTGTTTGATAAAACGCAGAGCAAACCAAAGGCCCACAACGACAAAACAAAAATTGCGAAACGGCTTGAAAATCTCCACTAGAGAATCTTTTTCAAAGTGAAAAGCGAGCAATTGAATCGAGAAGGTCAGTCCTAAGATCCACACCATCACCTTCAGCGGGCGAATGAGTGCTTTCAGAAGGGCTGAGTCCCAGCTTAAATGTGTTGCTTCCACGCGGGGGTAAACACGTTTATAAAAACGGCTAATGATAAAATGGGCAAGAAGCGTGAGAGCGAGTGTGATTGCAGTAGGGATGATCCATCCTCGATGGAGAAATAGATTGGTGATTTCCGTTGCTGGCTCTTCCATGAAGTTATCCTTTTAGGATGTTTTCTAGTTCTCCTTGCTCATGGAGCTGAGTGACAATATCGCATCCTCCGATAAACTTTCCACGCACATAGAGTTGAGGAAGGGTCGGCCAGTTTGAGAATTCCTTGATCCCTTGCCTTAGAGCTTCATCTTCTAAAACATTACGTGTTTCGTAATCGACCCCAAAAGAGTTTAAGATCTCGACAACCCGCCCTGAAAATCCACAGAGGGGCATCAACTTTGTTCCTTTCATGAATAGCAAGATCGGATGATTTTCAATGTCTTCTTTAATCTGTTGTTGCATTTTTTACCTTTTTCCATGCGTCAGGGGTATATGTTTTGAGACTCATCGCATGCAGAGATGAACCAAACAACTTAGTGAGTGATTCCATCACGATCCGCTGTTGTTCAATGAGACTTTTGCCTTCAAACTCCGATGACACCACAACCGCATCAAAGTGCAGACCATCTCCCATCGGGTTGAGGATCTCAATATAAGCGTCATCTAAGACTGTTAGGATTGCATTTTTAATTTGACTCGGTTCCATCATGAGCCCAGTATAACCCATGAAAGATCCAAGTGCAATAGTTTATATATTTCTTTGAGCTATACGAAGGGAGCGACGTTGATCGGCTTCTTCGAACCGTCTTTTTTCATCTTTGGAAGAGGGAATAACTGGAGGGACCTTTGTAGGTTTGCCATGATCATCAAGGGCTACAAAGGTCATGTAAGCAGAAACAATATGCTTTTTTTGCATCGTTGTCCGTTCTTCTGCCATGACACGCACCCCCACCTCCATCGAAGTATTCCAGGCACGGTTGATCATCGTCTGAAAAATTAAATTATCTCCATGTCCTGCAGGGGCATGAAAAAGAATTGAATCCACAGAAGCGGTAACACAGATCCGCCCACTGTGGCGCTCTGCTACAATATGTGCCAAGCGATCGGCTTCCGCCATGATCAGCCCCCCAAAGACCGTCCCCTGAGCGTTCAAATCATTGGGAAAGATCCGGTAGGTGTGATCGTGGATTGCTGTATCCGATGGTTTCTTCCCGTCCATATCTGATATTTAAAATGTTTTTTAGTTGAAGACAACGGTTTTGTGACCGTTGATGATGACCCGCTGCTCGCTATGCCATTTGACGGCACGAGCAAGCACCTGACATTCTACATCTTGCCCGAGTTGGACAAGCTCTTCCGCAGTTTGGTCATGGCGGACACGGATCGTTTCTTGATCGATGATCGGTCCTTCATCCAAGTCTGCAGTCACGTAATGGGCGGTTGCTCCAATAATCTTGACTCCGCGGTCAAATGCTTGGTGGTAAGGTTTTGCCCCTTTGAAGCTTGGCAAAAAGGAGTGGTGGATATTGATGATGCGCCCTGACATTTTTGTGCAAAGCGTGTCGGTTAAAATCTGCATATATCGGGCTAAGATCACAAGGTCGATGTTTTCCTTATCGATAAGTTTCAGAAGTTTCTCCTCTTGAGAAGCCTTTGTCTCGGAAGTGATGGGCATGAAGTGGAACGGAACATGGTACCAAGAGGCCATCTTTTTAAGAGTTTCGTGGTTTGAAACGACTCCCATGACATCGATCGGTAGGCTTTGACTGGCCCATCGGTGGAGGAGATCATTTAGACAGTGACTTTGCTTGGAAACCATGAGGAGTGCTTTCGGCTTAAACCCTTTATTGTGAAGATCCCAGGTCATCTTAAACCGGCTTGCAATGTCTGAAATTCCTTTTAGGATATTTTCCTCCGAAACCTCTTGAGTGGGCTCAAAAAAGACCCGCATAAAGAATTGTCCTGTGGAGGGATCGCTATATTGAGACAGCTCAAGGATGAAAAGTCCCTGGTTTGCCAAGCAGCTTGTAACGGCGGCGACAATGCCCACCTGATCCAAACAAGATAAATTAAGAATGTACTGCTTCATGCGCTAAATTTCTGATGAACTCAAATTCTTTCTGTGTCGCTGGCTGCACAGAAAGGCGGGAGCCTTTTTGCAGTAAAACCATCTCCTTTAGCTCGGGGTAGTCTCGCAGCTCCTCCAATGATATCAAACGGGAGAATTTTTCGACAAATGCAACTGAAACCATCATCCACCGAGGATTTTCTGGAGTGGATTTCGGATCAAAATACTTACTTTCAGGGTCCCATGCTGTAAAGTCAGGGTGGGCCTCTTCACAGACGCGAGCAATTCCTGCCACCCCAGGAGGGGTCGCGTTCGAATGATAAAAGAGAGCCAAATCCCCCACTTCCATTTCATCTCGCATATAATTGCGTGCTTGATAATTTCGCACCCCTTCCCAATGATCTTGCTGCATCCGCTCCAAGTCATCGATCGCATAGGTTGTGGGTTCACTTTTAATGAGCCAGTATCGCATTTCTTATCACCGTGTTATCGATTAAAACTCCCTCGAAAGGGGGCGTACAGTAAGTGAATTCTTGGGGGGCTTTATCGGGATTGTTATCTAGACGTTCAATGGCATACAGTCTAGCATCACCACTTTTGGCGCAGATCGGCTGAAACTTTTGAAGAAAGGTGTTGAAAGCTTCGCGCAGCGCATATTCAGGAGCATTCTCTGTAAAAAAAAGAGGGCGCCGCTCTTCTTCGATATTTTCTGTCTCGCTTTCGTTCTCATAAAATACCCCTTTGCGGATCATAAAATAGAGTTGAACCAAAAGTGAGTATTTAATCGAATAGGTGACTGCCCGGTTAGGGCAGTTCTTCTTGGCTTCTAGAATATCTTTCCAACGGGCTTCTCCTTCTTGCTGAAAAGCTTGGAAAAGAAGATCGGATTCGACCTCCAATGATCTTTTAAAGGATTGGACCAAAGCACGCATCCCCCTTTCTGCCCAAACTTCTCTTGCGCGCTCTCTGTTAATGCCTGCAACCCGTTTCAAAATGTGTTGTCCCACATTCCAAGTTGTTTGATGAGCCCTTTCTAAGGGATTGCGAGGGGGGTCCATAAATTGAAGAAACGTTTTAACATGCTCCTCGTTAGCCCTCATGCGGGGATCTGTAGCATGTGCAAAGAATGTGGCGAGAGTTCCGAAAACCAATCCGGGTAAAAACGTTGCGATCGAAATGAGAGTATCGCCCCAGCCTTTCCCTTCAATAGGAGTCGCCTTCCAGGTACTGACGCCTGCGCGGTATTCCCTTCCAAATCCTGTTAGAATACAAACAGGGCGCAGCATCCAGTGTCCGGCGCGCTCAAGTTTTCCTTGGTCTTCGGGTTCAATAGAAGAAAGAAAAAAAAGACGAGGATCAGAAACTTTCATGCCAACGTAGTGTAGCATAAAGGAGAATTTAGAGAAAGGGGTTGAACGTTATGACAATAAACCTTTTAATATGTCTATAGACTTAAGTATGGAGTATCGATCAATGGTGAAGCGAATTGCTGTAACAGGTGGCGGAGGGCAAATCGCCTATAGTCTCCTCTTTAGAATTGCAAGTGGAGAACTTTTCGGAAAGGAGGAGCCGATTGCGCTTCACATTCTTGAAATTCCCCAGGGAGTGGAAGGGCTAAAAGGGGTGGTGATGGAATTGGAGGATTGTGGATTTCCTCATCTTAAAGAGGTGAAGATTGGAAGCGATCCGTTTGAAATTTTTGCCGATGTCAACATTGCGATTCTAGTAGGAGCGAAACCTCGCGGTCCAGGGATGGAGCGGAAAGACCTTTTAACGGAAAATGGAAAGATCTTTGTCGAGCAGGGAAAAGCCCTGAATGCAGTGGCAGCAAAAGATGTCACTGTTTTTGTTGTGGGAAATCCTTGTAACACGAATTGCCTTATCACCATGCATAATGCTCCTAACATTCCTAGGAGTCAATTTCATGCCATGACACGGTTGGACCAAAACCGTGCCCGCTTCCAAATTGCTAATCACGCAAAAGTTTGTATTCAGGAAGTGGAGGACATCATTATTTGGGGAAATCACTCAGCAACACAGGTTCCCGATTTTGTGAATGCAAGAATTGGAGCAAATAAAGTGACAGAGGTCATCACCGATCGCAAATGGCTAGAGGGGGAGTTTGTAGAAACGGTGCAAAAACGAGGAGCAGCAGTGATTGCGGCGCGAGGAAAATCTTCAGCAGCCTCTGCTGCCAATGCCATTTTAGATGGAGTGCATGCGTTATTTAACCCCGGCCCTAAATTTTCCTCATGTATTTGTTCTGATGGAAATCCTTATGGCTTTGAGGAAGGATTGATTTTCTCTTTTCCATGTGCTATGACGAGCCCAGGGCAAGTGCGAATCGTTAAAGACTTTGAGCTCGACCCTTTTCTTAAAGAAAAGCTCGCCCTGACAGAAAAAGAACTCATTGAAGAAAGAGATGCAGTGAAGCATCTCCTTAGCTAAAGGTAGCATAATATATGGATGACATCCTCTTTCAAGTGACTCAAGACCAACTCGAAACCGGAATGCGGGGATTCCCCGTTGGGTACTGTGTGACCTCTTCTGTTGATCCGATAAAAGGATTGTTCTATCGAGGGCGTCCTATTTCTGAGCTCTATAAGTGGGAGCCGGAGCGCATCCTCTATCTTCTGCTTCATGGGAAAGAGGGGAGTGCTTCAGATATCACGTCATTTAGTGCAGAGCTGAAAAAACGGGCTCATTGCTCAAGTGCTGTGATCAAGCATATCGCATCCCTTCCCCGGCAGGGACACCCTATGAAACTTTTCAATGCAGCACTTTTGATTTTAGGGTCTTTGGAGGGGCAGGGGGATTATCGAGAAGACTGTATCAACCTGATGGCAAAACTTCCCCATTTGGTAGCCGCTGTGATTAACTATCATGCGGGCTGGGGGGATACAAAACCTCCGCGAGATGATTTAGGATATATGGAAAGCTTTGCTGAAATGCTCAACGTTCCAGGTGGAGACAAAGCGCATCTGTCAGAGGTTTTTCGACTTTTTAATATTTTGCACTATGATCATGGAGGAGGAAACCTTTCGTGTTTTGTGGGAAAAGCCATTGCTTCCGGCTTAGCAGATATGTTCGGGTCAATTTGTGGAGCGATGTGCGCCCTTGCAGGTCCTCGTCATGGAAAAGCGAATCAAGACTGTCTGACATTTGTCCGTTCAGTTCTCGATGAAGTGGGCGAGAAAGCAACAGCGCAAGATGTTGAACAACTCATTCGAAAAAGGCTTGAGAATAAACAGCTGGTATTTGGATTTGGGCATGCGGTACTCAGAGCGGAAGATGCACGAGCCACCATCTTTTATGACTACGCTGAAGAGCATTTTAAAGACCATCCTCTTGTCAAAATTGCGACGCTTTTACGTACCGAAGGACCGAAAGTCTTAAAAGAAAACCCTAAAATTTCAAATCCTTATCCCAATGTCGATGCGATGTCAGGAACAATTCTGACGGCAGCAGGATTTCCTTACCCTGAGTACTACACCGTGTTGTTTGGTCTATCGCGCGCGGTGGGCATCGCCATCCAAATTGTTTATGAGCGTTTGGAAGCACGTGAAGGAAAAGGAACTCCCATTGTCCGTCCCCGTTACCTTTACAAAGGACCCTAGATATTAGATAGTATCGGCAAGAGTTGCTTATCCCCTAAGCGGTTACTATGGAAAATTTCATCGTTGACCTTCTTCAAAAGCCCAATTTGGGCTTTTTCCATCGGTCGCCTTGAACTTTTCTCATAGGAACCACTTTTTGAATAACCATCTCATGTCGATACTATCTAGGGCATGTCCCTAAACTCTCTGTTTTATAGCTGAATTAGTTTAAAATAGTAACAATTGGACAGAAGATTTTCATTGAAAATGAAGCGCGGAGAGCGAAGCTGGCTTCGCGCAAGCCAGTGAGATCGAGCGCAAAATTATCGGTGAAAAGATCTGGATGAATTGTTACCATTTTAAACTAATTCAGCTATATATAGCACCGCCTCGCTCCAAGTAATCCTTCACCTC
>JAGROF010000124.1 GCA_020440405.1 Chlamydiia bacterium | reverse complement strand
TCACTTCTTGTTCTACTGACATAAAACAAATTTCCTTTTTTCAAACATGTTTAAAAATTCATAAGCTAGGCTATCATGCCCCCGTCAACCGTTAAGACCTGTCCTGTCACATAGTCTGACATGTGACTGGCTAGGAAAACAGCTGCGTGAGCGATTTCTTTAGGGTTCCCAAGGCGTCCCATGGGAACTTTATCTAATATCCCTTTCCGCTGCTCTTCTGTTAAAACATCAGTCATCGGGGTTTCAAAAAACCCTGGAGCAATACAATTTACATTGATGTTGCGAGGACCTAGCTCTTTTGCAAGAGAGCGAGTAAACCCGACCATGCCGAGTTTAGAAGCAGCATAATTAACCTGACCGGGATTTCCTGTCAACCCAATCACACTTGTGATATTGATAATTTTTCCTTTCCGCGCTTTCATCATTGGGCGGACAAGAGCATGGCTGAGGTTGTAAACAGACTTTAAATTCGTTTCAATGACCTGATCCCAGTCATCCTCTCCCATTTTCATAAAGAGCTTATCGCGGGTGATCCCTGCGCAGTTAACGAGAATGTCGACCCCTTCCCACTCTTTAAGAAGGGTCTCCACTGCTTGATTTACCTCTTCTTTGTTTCCGACATTCACAGTTTCAAACCAAAACCGCTGCTCAGCATCTGTTTTAAACTCCTTGAGCGTTTCAATGACTTGCTTTGCACGCTCTAGGTTGGTTCCTAAAATGGCTACATGAGCCCCTTCTTCTGCAAATGTGAGAGCAATCTGCTTCCCAAGCCCCGAAGTGCCTCCGGTAATAAGAGCCCGTTTTCCTTTCAATAGTCCCATCTAGCTCATCGCTCCTTGGTAAATCGTTTCTAGATCTTCAACCTTTTCGATTGAAAAGACTTCTCCCTTCACACCAATCTTTCGGAGCATTCCACTTAAGGTCTTTCCACACCCTATTTCAATGAAACACTCAATCTCTCTCTCTTCCATTGCTCGCACTCCCTTTTCCCAAAGGACGGGAGAAACGACTTGCTGCACCATATTCTTTCGAATATCTTCTTCTGCCACATAGTTTCCAGGAACATTCATCACTAACTCAACTGGGCTGTTTTCAAGAGTCACCGTCTCGATCTTTTCTCGAAGCTTTTCCTTTGCCTCTTCCATGAGTCCACTATGAAAAGCCCCTGAAACATCTAAAGGAAGAACCCTCTTGGCTCCTTTTTCTTTTAAAAGGGAGCTTGCCGCAGCCACCCCTTCAATCGTTCCGGAAATGACGACCTGCCCAGGGCAGTTAAGGTTGGCTACCCATATCCCTTCAACCGGACCCAAGATCTCTTCCACTTCCTCTGGTTTCATCCCTAAACAAACCGCCATGGTTCCAGGATGATTGATGCCTGCCTCGTGCATATAAAGACCACGTGCACGCACCAGATCAATTCCCTCTTGAAAGCTCAAACGCCCCGAAATTGTTAGAGCCGTGTATTCTCCTAAGCTTAAACCCGCCACAACAGAGGGCTTGAGTTCAGGCATTTGCTGCTGTAATGCGCGGCACAGAGCAACACTTACGACATATATGGCCACTTGACTATTCTTCGTCAATGTCAGCTCTTCTGCAGGCCCTTCGAAGATGAGTTGGGTTAGACTAAATCCCAGCCGCTCATCTGCTTCCTGAAAAGTTTCCCGAACCACAGAAAAAGCTTCATAAAAATCTTTGCCCATTCCGACGTACTGAGCTCCCTGACCAGGAAAGAGAAACGCACATTTTTTATCCATGATTACCCTCACATGTCAATGCGGCTGCGCCCCAAGTCAGCCCTGCTCCAAACCCAAAAAGAATAATTCTTTCTCCCTGCTTCAGATCCTTTTCTTTCACCAACTCATCTAGCGCAATTCCAACTGAAGAAGCGGAGGTATTCCCATACTTATGAATCGTTAAATACACCTGCTCTTTTGGAACATCAAAGCGTTTTGCCAAGGCTTCAATAATGCGAATGTTTGCTTGATGAGGAACCATCCAGCTAATCTCTTTCTCTGTGAGTCCCGAAGCATCTAGGCAATTCTTGACGGCCCCTTCCATTCTTCGAACGGCATGCTTAAAGACTTCTTTTCCTTCCATCTTAATAAAGTGTTCTCCTCCCTGCACCGTTTCCATTGAAGCGGGACGCTTAGACCCTCCAGCAGGAAGAATCAGCAGGTCTGCCTGATTTCCATCACACCCAAGAGAAACATTTTCAATGACATAGCCCGACTTTTCGCTACTGACAATACATGCAGAGGCTCCATCTCCAAATAGAACGCAGGTATTTCGATCTTCATAATCCACAATCGAAGAGAGCTTTTCTGAGGCAATGATCAAGACATTCTGGTGCATTCCCGATTCGACATAAGCCTTTGCCATAGAAAGAGCATAGATATAGCCCGAGCAAGCGGCTTGCATGTCCATCGCTGCGGCATTCACAGCCCCCAAACGGTGCTGAATTAAGCAGGCAGTACTTGGAAAGACATGATCAGGAGTCAAGGTTGCCACCAAAATCAAGTCGATTTCTTCCGCTTTGAGTCCACTTTCTTTTAAGGCACGTTGCGCGGCTTCAAATCCCATGTCTGATGTATACTCATTGCTTGCTGCAAGTCGTCTTTCCTTCATTCCTGTACGAGAAGTAATCCACTCATCAGAAGTTTCGACCATTTTTTCTAGATCATGGTTTGTGAGAACCCTTTCAGGCAAATAAGACCCTAACCCAATTATTTTAGCTTTTCGCTTCATCGTAAAATCATTCCTTTAGAACACTAACGAATATCATACCCAAAAAAACATTAAATAAAAAGCCTCAAATTTTCCACACACCCTCTCATTGTCTAAACCCTCCCTTTCTTAACACAAGTCAAAGAAAAAATTTATTGATCTTTAACATTTCCTATCCATAATGAGATAAGATTTTTTTAAAACCTGTGAGAAAAATTATGCGTTTTCTACTCGTTCTCCTCCTATTTATAACTTCCCTCTATGCAGAATTGGGATATGTTGCAAACACTCTCAGCAACGATGTTACCGTTTTCGACGCCACCACACATGCTGTTGTCGCAACGATTCCCGTTGGAAATCAGCCCGTTATTCCTGCCATTATGCCCGACCGCTCGAAAATTTATGTGACAGTCGCTACTGATGGTAACCTAGCTGTCATAGAAGAAGCAACTCTCACCCTTGTTGGAACGATTCCTGTAGGTGCTACCCCCATCTATGTTGCTATTACCTCAGACGGAGCACGTGCGTATGTCACCCATTCAACAGGCATTGTGTCTGTAATTGACACAGCAACAGATACAGTGATTGCCACTATTCCCACCCCAGGAGCCCTAGAGGGGCTTGCAATCACTCCCAATGGACTACGTGTATATCCCAATGATAATGGGGGAAACGTCTTTGCAATTGATACCCAAACGAACGCAGTGATTGCCACTATTCCCGTTGGAGGCTCGGCTATAGAGTCCGCCACTACTCCCGATGGATCGAGAATCTATGTCGCAAATCAAGGAGGAAATGTCGATGTCATTGATGTTGCAACCAACACCATTGCAACATCTATCCCTACAGCTGGAGACCCATTTGGTTTAAACATCACGCATGATGGCTCGCGAGTCTATACTTCCCTTAGGTCTGCAGGTGCAGTCGCAGTCATCAGTACTGCTTCTAACACAGTTCTTACAACCTTTCCTGTAGGAAATAATC
Organism: Chlamydiia bacterium; assembly: GCA_020440405.1. Taxonomy (GTDB): domain Bacteria; phylum Chlamydiota; class Chlamydiia; order Chlamydiales; family Simkaniaceae; genus Neptunichlamydia. Next base: position 9,953 of record JAGROF010000124.1, on the reverse strand, counting down.
CAGAGGACATTGCCTTCAATCTTACAGGAACACAAGCATTCGTTGTCAATAGTGGAGATAATACTGTTAGCGTCATTGACATTGCAACCAATGCCACAATTGCAACAATCCCTGCAGGAACCTTTCCACAAGGCATTGCGGTTTCTGCCCTTTCCCTCCCCACTTTAAACGCCCGAGGTAAAGGAAAAAAAGCAACCTTTTTGACGGAAACCGATATTTTCAACGAGATCAAGTGGAATCCTTTCAATGTCGTTTCTGGACCGACTACCTATAAGATTTATCGAGACGCTAGCTTCACTAACCTCATTGATACAATTCCCCCAGGAGCCTCTCTGCGCTTTGAGGATCATAACCTCAAGAGAAAAACAAATTATACCTACTTCATTGTCGCTGAAGTCAATGGAACCCCAGTAAATTTTGAACATATTACAGTGAGGTCTAGCTCATGAAAACCTTTCGCCTATTTTTTCTACCTGCTCTTTTATTTGCCCATTTAGCTTATGCCCTCAATGGATATGTGGCAAACGGCGGAAGTGATAATGTTAGTGTTTTTGATCTTGATACAAATACTGTAGTTACTACCATCCCTGTTGGGCTCTCCCCCATTCTTCCTGCTATCTCTCCAGACCGAACAAGAGTCTATGTGACAAATGGAGGAAGTGCCTCGGTCAGTGTTATTGAGGCGGCAACCAATACCGTCATTGCTACCATTCCTGTTGGAACTTTTCCAACAGATCCAGCCCTCACTCCTGATGGAGAAACCCTATACGTGAGTAATGCGGGAGATGGCACGGTTAGCGTCATTGATACGACCACAAACTCTGTGACAGGAACGATAGCAACCGGAGGATTTCCTTCTGGAATAGAAGTCCTTCCCGACGGTTCTAAAGTCTATGTTGGCACAGGAGCTGCAGGCGGAGTTGCTGTGATAGAAACAGCAACCAATACAGTCATCACCACCATCCCTATTGGAGGAGCCACGGCTGAACTCATTGCCTCTCCAGATGGATCCAGAGTTTATGTTGCTAATGCCGCTCTCACAAGTCTTGCTGTCATTGATACCCCCACAAACACACTCCTTACATCTATCCCACTACCTGATACCTCTCTAGATATTGCCGTCATTCCTGATGGTTCCCGCCTGTATGTGACGCTTCCTACTCCTGGTTCTGTAGCAGTTGTGGATGCTAACACTAGCATGCTCCTCACTACAATCCCTATTGGGGCTACCGTTGCTGGGGTTGCTATAACAGAAGATGGCTCTAAAGCTTATGTTGCTAACGATGTCGGAGGAGGCTCAATCCATATCATTGATACAGCCACAAACACGATCCTCACATTCTTTAGCGTAGGAAGCTCACCACAAGGAGTTGCTGTAGGGCCTCTTCCATTTTCTTCTCGAAATGCTAGAGGAGTCGCTAAAAAAGATTCTTTTCTTACGGAAACTGATATCTTCAATGTCATTACATGGAATCCCTTCATGACTTCAGGTTCGGTCACCTACAGAATCTACCGTGATGCCAGCTTAACCCAACTCATTGGAACAGTTCTTCCAGGGGCGCCTTTACGCTTTGAGGATCACAACCTTAAAAGAAAAACAAATTATACCTACTTCGTTGTCGCTGAAGTCAATGGAGCTAAAATCATTATTGGAAACATCAACGTGAGGTCTAAATCATGAAAATACGTTTTCTTTTCTTTCTTTGTGCAACTTTTTTGACGCATCTTGCCTATGCCGTCAATGGCTATGTTTCGAATCCTTCAGACAACACTCTGACTGTGTTTGATCTAAATTCGAACACTGTGGTAACAACAATTCCTGTGGGAGACAACCCCACACTTCCTGCAATTTCTTCGGATCGATCAAAGGTTTATATCACAAACTATAACGGTAATACTGTCAGTGTGATCGATGCAACAACCAATACCGTTGCCACAACCATTCCTGTAGGAACAGAACCTGTGGACGCTGCTCTTTCACCGAGTGGAAGTGCCCTTTATGTATCGAATCAAGGCGATGGGACTGTCAGTGTGATTAGCACAGCGACACACACCCCTGTCGGATTGATTCCAACAGGAGGATCCCCAACGGGATTAGAAGTTCTTCCCGATGGCTCTAAACTCTATGTCTCTACAGCGGGAGGAGCAACTGTTGTGGTTGTGAACACGGCAACCAATGGAATCATTGCAACGATTCCTGTTGCAGGAACGCCTGCAGAGCTTATTGCCTCTCCTGATGGTTCCAGAGTGTATGTTGCTAATTTGACTATGTCGAATGTTGCAGTGATCGATACCGCCACAAACACCGTTCTAACCACGATTCCTCTTCCTGATGGGCCTATAGACATTGCCATCACTCCGGATGGTCAACGTCTTTACGCACCTCTTACTACAGGATCAGATGTGGCAATTATCGATACGGGCACCAACGCTCTGGTTGGAACCATTCCAACAGGAGGGACGTTCCCTGGAGGAGTCGCCATCACTCCCGACGGCTCTAGAGTTTATGTTTCCGTTGGATCCACAGACTCGGTCATCGTCATTAGCACCGCGACTAATACAGTGATTGCTTCATTTGCTGTGGGGAACGGTCCAGGAGGAATTGCTGTATCGCCCATTCCTTTTGTCAGTCCAACGACCAGTCTCATTCAGGCACTGGGCAAAAAACGATTGATCGCCCAAAAAGGGCTCTATCCATAAAATGCGTCGCCCTGATATGCTCAGGGCGATGTTAAAATACCCAAAAGACTTACTTACTCTCATTGCCCACTTAAGAAAACTGCCTGGAGTTGGGAAGAAAACTGCAGAACGGTATGCTTTTCAACTTCTAGAATGGGAAGGAAAAGACCTTCATGAGTTTGCTGAAGGCATTGCGACACTCAAAGAAAGAGTCCAAGCATGCGTGAAGTGTGGTTGTTTAATGGATGGAATGCGGTGCAGCTTTTGTGATCAAGAACGGCGCGATCGCACGCAGCTATGCATCATTGCAAGCCCAAGAGATGCCTATGCCATTGAGGACACAGGCACCTACCGCGGCTTGTATCATGTTCTAGGAGCTCTTCTCTCTCCTTTAGATGGAAAAACTCCAGACGCTCTTAATCTTCCTCACCTGCAAAGCCGCATCGAAGGGCTGGGTGTCAAAGAAACCATCTTAGCCCTTGATTCCACTTTAGAAGGAGATGCCACATCCCTTTACTTAAAAGAGCAGTTCGAAAAACTTGGGATTGAAGTGTCTCGCTTAGCCCTTGGTCTTCCTCTTGGAAGCTCTCTTGATTTTGTCGATGAAGGAACTCTTTCGCAAGCCTTATCGGGAAGAAGAAAGTTCTAAAACCCCTCGGTAAAAGGTTGCAATAATTCTCGTCCGTTTTCTATAATCGAAAAACTTAATCAAAGCCTTGTGTGGCGCATTTTGTTTCATGCAGGGAATAATATGAATGTTAGGTTGATGAATAAAAAGTTTCTCGTTGCAATTGCTCCCCTTCTCCTCATGACAGCTCCGATAACCTCGTTATTTTCTGCTCCTCCTAGTTCAGAGGTTTACGAAAATAAACAGGTTGGAAAGATTACAATCTTCATGGAAAATTTGCCTCGAGGGGCAACATTTAACCAAGAACGTGTCCTATCAAAGCTTCGGACAAAAGCGGGAGATCCTTTTTCACAACTGACCTTCGACCACGATCTCAAAACCCTTTCCGAAGAATACGACAAAGCTGTCCCGACTATTGAGACACACCAGGGAGAGGTCTACATTACAATTAAGCTCTGGCAGAAACCGATGATCCGCGCTGTCACATGGAGTGGAAATACCAAAGTTAGCACGCGTAAGCTCCAAAGAGAACTTGGGATCAAAGCCAACACGACCTTTAATCGGGAAGAATTCACTAAAGCATTCAACAAGGTTAAAGATTTCTACATCAAAAAGGGGTATTTTGATTCCCAACTTGAGTATAAGCTCATTCCCCATCCCAATACCAACGAAGTCGACATCGAAATTACGGTCCACGAAGGAAACTCTGGCCACATTAAAACCATCACCTTCACAGGATTTAAAAAGCACGAAGAAACTAAAATCCTTGAGATGATGGCCACAAAGAAATACAACTTCTTTACCAGCTGGATTACGGGAACGGGAAATTATCACGAGGAAGCCCTAGATCATGACAAGCTTGTCATTGTCAATTTTCTACAAAATGAAGGGTATGCTGACGCGCGCGTCAACATTCAAATCAAGGAAACCCAAGAAGGGCGCCTGGAAATTTACATCAATGCAGATCGAGGAGATCTCTTCCACTTTGGAACCATTAACGTTACAGGAAACGAACTGCTTACCGATGAGCAGATCGAAAACGTCATGTTCATCAAAGACGGGTCCACGTTCTCTCCCGAAAAACTCCGAGATAGCATTCAAAACATCAAAGACCTCTATGGAAAAGATGGCTATATCGAGACCGATATCCACTACACCCTTCACCTTTCCCGCAGTGTTCCCGTTTATAATGTAGACATACAGGTCAATGAAGGGGAGCAGTTTAAGATTGGACTCATCCGTGTTTTAGGAAATGCTTCAACTAATAAGAATGTGATTCTAAGGGAGTCTCTCCTTGTTCCTGGAGAAGTCTTTGACTCAAGGCGTTTAAAAGTGACGCAACAACGCCTCGAGGCAATGGGCTACTTTAAATCGGTCAATGTCTACCCTGTTAAAACTCCCGAAGATCAAGAATTGGGAGAAAACTACCGCGATGTCATTATCGAAGTCGAAGAAACCACAACGGGAAGCTTAAGTCTCTTTTTTGGATTCAGCACGATTGATGACATTTTTGGAGGACTTGACTTAGCGGAAAACAATTTTGACCACCGCGGCTTCACCAAATGGTGGCGCGAAGGAATGTCTTCCTTCCGAGGTGCGGGAGAATATGCCCATGCACGTGTCCAAATTGGAAAGAAACAACAGAGCTACACTATCGCTTGGATGGACCCCTACTTTAGAGATACTCTGTGGCGTTTAGGGTTTGACCTTAACTATTCGAAAACAGGAGTCCAAGCGGATGACTACCATGTGAACTCCTTTGGAGGTTCCATCTTTGTCAGCTACCCCTTAACCGCCTATTGGACTTATGGAGCGAAACTTCGGGTACGCAATTCGATCACGCATATCCATGGCGTGGATAATGAGGAAGCCCAAAGAGAACGCCAGAATAGTGGAATTGTTGTGGGCCTAGGAAACTCGATTTCCTATGACTCCCGAGACAATGCCTTTAAGCCTCATCGTGGATTCCACTCTGTAGGAGAAGTCGAAATTGCAGGGGTTAGACGTCATGATGACGACCACACTGTCTTCCCCTTCTTCAAGCTTGGATATCTCAATACCTATTATTACCCCGTGTGGAGAAAAGGAACCCTGAAATTCCGTTGGGACTTTAGGTTCCTCTGTCCTTTTGGAGATGGACGTCCTGATCTCCTCCCCTTGGGTGAACGTTTCTTCCTTGGAGGTGAAACAACCGTTCGAGGATATAAGCCCTATATTCTTGGTCCACACTTCACAAAATCGAATGGAGAAGAGAAAGACGATCCTACGGGTGGTGTCTCCTCAACACTCCTCTCGATCGAGTACAATCAAACCATCTTTAAAATGCTTGACCTCTTCACCTTCTTCGATGGAGGTTCGATTTCAAATCGCCGTTTTGACATCCCTGATTTCCGGATGAGCTGGGGTTTCGGCGCACGCCTGGAGCTCGGGAACCGTGTCCCCATCATGCTTGGATTGGGTTTCCCCATCAACCCTCAGCCTCGTATCGACAAGATCCGTGCTGATGGGTCGAAGAAATATAAGCGCAACGAGGACGTGAAAAACTTCTTTATCTCCATGGGTGGGCAATTTTAAGGAGTTACAAAAATCCTAAAAGTGATATGATCAAACACAAGTTAAGAAATGTTTTAAGGAGTTCATTCATGAAAAAACGACAGATTTTCATCCTACTCACCACTCTCTTCTGTCTCACCTCATTTAAAAGCTATGCAGACGAAAAAATCCCATATGGAATCGTAAACTTTGCGAGCTGTATCACTGAATCTAAATACGGAAAACACGAGCAAGAATCATTTGAAAAGCTGCGCGAGCAGATGACCTCTCTCATCAACGACTACAACAAACAACTCAACGACATTGCTACCAAATTTAACGATCCTGAATTTGTCGACAGCCTCTCCCCTGAAGCGGAGCAGGAGATGAAAGCAAAGTTCCAAACCTTAAGTGAAGAGCTCAATCACTATCAAAACCAATCAATGCAAGTGATGCAACAAGCTAACATGCAGCTTGTTCAAGTTATGAACAATCATGTTCAGAAAGCCTCTGAGCGCATTGCTAAACAGAAAAAAATCCCTATGGTTGTCAACAAAGAAGCCTGCTTTTTTTACAACCCTTCGTTTGATATTACCAAGTCTGTCATTGACGAGATGGACAAAAGTTTTGAAAAAGAAAACACTGCACAAGCAGCGGCCGATCAAGCGAAAAAATAGGACTTAGCATGACTAAAGATTTTACACTGGCTGAGCTCTCCGAGCTCACCCAAACAGAGCTTGTCGGCGATCCTGACTTTAAGATTTGCAGCGTTGACAATCTCGAATCGGCATCTGAAAAAGATGCCTCTTTTTTAGCAAATCCCAAGTATAACGAAGCCATGAAGCAGTCGAATGCTGGTGTGATCTGCATCGATCGCAAAACCGATCTCATCCAAGGGAAAAACTTTCTTGTAGGAGAAAACCCTTCTCGGACCTTTCAACTCATTGCCGAGGCAATCCTTTCCAACACCCACCAACGTTCTGGCTTTACAGGGATCCACCCAAGCGCTGTCATCCATGAAACCGCTACTATTGGAAAAGATGTCACGATTGGCCCCTGCGCCGTCATCGATGCCCATGCTGTGATTGATGAGGGCACCGAGATCTACCCCAATGTCTACGTTGGTGTCTCTGCTAAGATTGGAAAGCAGTGCACGCTCTATCCTAACTCTAGCGTGCGGGAACGGTGCACCCTTGGAAACCGGGTGATCCTGCAGCCTGGAGCTGTCATTGGCTCGTGTGGCTATGGATACACGACAGACCCCAAAACAGGGCGCCATACCAAGCTAGAACAGCTTGGCGTCGTCACCCTCGAAGACGATGTGGAAGTTGGAGCCAACTCAACGATTGACCGCGCCCGCTTCAAAACCACCCTTATTCGCAAGGGAACCAAACTCGATAACCTCGTGCAAATCGCCCACAATGTGGAGCTCGGCGAGAACAACATCATTGTCTCCCAAACAGGAATCGCAGGATCTGCCAAGCTTGGAAACAACGTCTTCCTTGGAGGGCAAGCAGGTGTCGTGGGACATATCGAGATCTGTGACAATGTGAAAATCGCGACCCGCGGCGGTGTCAGCAAGTCCATCTCCGAGCCCGGCATCTACGGTGGAGGCCCCGTCTCCCCCATGCCCGAGTTCAACAAACGTCAAGTTCTTCTACGAAAAATTGCCACGTTTGTCAAAGACCTCGCTTCCCTCAAAAAACGCATCGAAGCCCTTGAAAAGAAATAATCTAAACATTTAGCGATTTCGCTATAGAAGTTTTTGCTTCGATCTGGTATTTTGGCGATATCCTAAACGCGCGTGGGCAGTATCGGCTATGATTACCATCTACGATAAGAGCGAACATGATGATGAATTCATTGAAATCCCTGAGCCTAAGGAGGGGTGTTGGATTCATGTCGAGGACGCGACAACCAATGATATCAACCAGATCAGCAAGCTGATTGATCTGGAATATACAGACATGTATGACGCTCTGGACCGGTATGAGATCCCCCGCGTGGAAAAAGTCGATGATATTGTCCTCATTTTCACGCGCCACCCGATGGAAGCGGAAGGAGGGCTCTATACGACTACCTTTACGATCATCATGACAAAAGAGTATTTTATTACGATTTGTCCCCAGAAAAGTCAGATCGTCGAGAACTTCATCTCCCAAAAGCCTAAACTCACCCCCGCACAACAATCCAAATTTATCATTTACATCCTCCTGAAAATCACCCAGGAGTACACCCTTCAGATTAAGAAAATACGGACGAATGTCTTAAAACAAGAAAAGAAGATGTCTTACGTTGATAGCCGCGACATCACGAATCTAACCCACAATGAAGAGATTTTGAATCAGTACCTTGCCTCCCTGATCCCCATGCGCTCTGTCCTGGAGTCGATCACCTCAGGGCGGTATACTGTTCTCTATGAAAAAGACCAGGACCTCTTAGAAGATTTGCTGAATGCTAGCATGCAGTCAGAAGACCTCTGCTCGATCAACCTCCGCAGTATCCGGAGCCTCCGCGATTCCTACCAGATCATCTTCACTAATCAGCTGAACAAAACGATTAAACTCTTGACCGCCCTAACGATCATCCTGAGCATCCCCACGATGATTGCTTCCCTCTACGGAATGAACGTCGGTCTTCCCATTGCGAACTACAAGCACGCCTTTGCATTCATTCTGATCTTTATCGTTGGGCTGTCGATCTTCTCTCTCATCCTCTTCCAACGGAAGAAATGGCTCTAAACGCTCACAAGATCAATTACTTGCTGACCCAGCCGTGCCTGCTCTTCTGCCCCTATCTCTTCTTTAGGAAAGCTTTGAACTAACTGCATGAGCGTTGCATAATCGACAAATTGATTAATCTCATCAATAGCCTTTGTAAGCGCTTGGTGAGAGCTCTCTAATTCTTCGAAGAACCTTTGCTCCGCTCGAGGGTGTGTCTCTCTTAAATCTTCAGGAAGTGGTTCAGGCTTTTCACGCTTTGTTAGGTCGAGCCCCTCCAAATTCACAGCCCCGAGACGCGTTGTGACAAATCTATACATTTCAGTAGCAGAGTACTTGACTACTCCCTTTGTCTTTATCTGAGTGTTCTGCCAGTTTGATTGAAGTGCTTTAGCCACAGGATTAAATGCTTCCTGCACAGGGCTTAAACTTTCTAGAAGCCCATCCAACTCTTCACGCCTTGCTGTTAAAGCCTCTTCTTGTTCTTCTTTTTGAAGTCTCTCTTGCTCAATACGTGCGCGCTCCGCATCCCTTCTCCTCTGTATTTCTAGCTGCTCTTGAAATTCCCGATCTTGCTCTTCACGCAATAGCCGAGCTTCCTCTGATTGCAACTCGTTTTCTTTACGCTTTGCTTCTGCGTCTGCATTTGCAGCAATCTTCATATCAATAATCTCCTGAGGAATTGCATCATATTCTGTCGTAACAAGTCGAGCAACATCCTCAAGGTTTCGCATAAAGGCAATCGCAGCTAGGACTTTTTTCATTCCCTGAAGCACCAGGTCTGCGTTTGCTGGGTCAGCAAAGTCTGCTTGATATTTTTTCATGAAAACCTGCCAATAGTTAATAGGACATAACACAGCAGTGCTTTCGTTTTGCTCCTCGCGTTCCAATGCTCCTTTAATCTTTAAAAACTCTGTTTGGAAATCGGTATCCTTTTGAAGAAGCGCTGCAGTGACGGCACGATTCCACGCCTGTAGCTGTGCTTCCGCTTCTCCTCCTTCTGGTGGCTGCCTGCGATCAGGAGGGCAGTTGGCAACCTCAATGTGAGACAAGGCCCAGTGGGCTTTGAAGAGGGCAGCAACGGAGAGGAGGGCGGTGGTTCCGGCATAGATGGCTGTGCAGAGGGCTTTCCAACCTTCTTCGACAAGAAATTCTTTCGCTTCTTTTTTCCCTTGTGTGGGGAAGCGTTTGACGGTTCCTAGGACTGTGCTTCCAGAGTAGTAAAAGGCACTGGCCCCATCAAATACCGCAGCAAAGAGGAGGAACATAGCTCCTTTAAATCTTTTATCTGCGTCATGCTTGGCACAAAGAAGTGCCTTTTGGGCAGTTGCATTCTCTTGAAGATGATTAAACTGGTAACCCTTAACGGTTAATGTAAATCGGAAGAGCGTCGT
>JAGROF010000123.1 GCA_020440405.1 Chlamydiia bacterium | reverse complement strand
CTATTGTGATTTGGGTTCCTTCTATTCTGGATCCTACTGTTTTGGTAAGGCCTGCGCGTGAAGACCGTCCCCCCTCTACAAGCGAAGCAGAAGTTAGGGGACTCCGAGAGGACAAGAGACGCCTTGAAGAAGAAAATCGCACTGCAAAACAAGAAGCAGTTGTTAAAATGTTTCCTCTGATTCAACCCGATAGGGTCGAAGAAATCCAAGGGATCTTAAGACTACCAGAGATGGCAGGAATTACACTGAATGTTTCAGAAGGACCTTCAGAGGGGCAATTCAAAGCTCTTTCTCGCGCTTTTTGGGGCACCCCCGAGCGAGAACAGTTTACATTTGAAACCACTAAATGTCCCGTCATTTTATCTGCAAATTCAGAGGATGTAGGAGTTTATGACGACACCGGTTACACCGTTATCGAAGAGCTTGCTAGGCCTGACTTTGTGATCCACCCCAAAGGACTTCTAACTTTACGGATCGATTGCCAAAGGATCTCTTCAGAGCACCTAACAATCTTGCTCAGTAAACGCCATCAGATTGGACAACTGGAACTTGTCAACGCAAATGTGAATACCCTTCTAACTCTTGATGAAAGAGCCTCTACACTGGCCCAGATTCATACTCTTGTTTTAAGGGATAACCGTGCGGGAAGAGAAAAGGTTCTTTTAGAGGTTGCAAAACTTAGGCAGCTTGCAGAGCGCTTTCCTCGTCTTGCTTGCTTTGACGTAAGAGACTGCCAACTGGATGCAGAGCCTCGTGAGCTCAGCCAAGACCACATTGTTCTTTGGACCGATTATCGAGAAGAGGCAGGAGGTGGACGTGTTGTGCACCTTATTGAAACACCACACAACAATATCTTAGATCAACTCAATGCATTCAATCAAAAAGCTTTTAGGATTGTGAATAAAGATCGACTGGATCCAGCACGCCACCTTGAAATTAGCGAGCATTTTCCTCCTGTAGACACCAACCAACATTTCCATTGCTTTGGTTTTTGTGTGACAAAGCTCTCCTTTTTAAGAGGAACGGCAGTCAGAACCAGTCATTTAAAAGCGCTTATGCCTAAGCTCTCCTATAGCTTCCCTAATTTGCAATACTTTGATTTAAGCTTTTGCCAACTCCTTGATTGTGACACCCTCACTCACTTAAGATATTTTCCTGTAAAGGGTTTTTACCTGAATGGATGTGATGCAATTTATGGACGTCGATTTGACTCAAAAGAGGTAGAGCAACATAACAGGAAAGATGAGTATCTGCAGATTAATAGGCGTGATTATTTATTGCAGCCGCATTTTGTCATTCGCAATCTCCTCCATCTTTTTGAACGGGGAACTGAGCTTGTTCGCTTTGATCAAACCCCTTTAGCAGAGTTAGAATATAACCAGAGAAGGATCGAAGGAGTGAATAACTACCAAGACTATCTTATGACGTTCTTTCGCACGTATCTTTTCCATGAAATGGATAGCATCGCTGCTCCCCCTAACTCTAAACCTTGTCGCGTGGTTTTCCAAGGATCCCAATATTCAGGAGGAGGCGCTTAAGCTTTTGAGGAGCGGAAGAGAAGGAGGCTGTCTGCGAGGGTGAGGGCGGCCATGGCTTCAACGATAGGGACGGCGCGAATGGTCACGCAAGGGTCGTGGCGGGAGCCTTTAGGCAGCTGAAAGGTTTGTTTGTTGCCGGAGGTATCGACGGTTTGTTGAGGCTTTTCGATGCTGGAGGTTGGCTTAAAGGCAACGCGGAAGGTGAGGGGGAGGCCGGTCGAGATGCCGCCGAGAGTGCCTCCGGCGTGATTGGTTGCGGGGATAATGTTTCCTGAGTCATCTGTCGTAAAGCCGTCGTTGTGCTCTGATCCTTTTAAGGTGGCTGCATGAAACCCTTCCCCAATTTCAAATCCTTTGGTGGCTGGCAGGGTGAGCATTCCTTTTGCTAGATTCGCTTCGAGTTTTTCATAGACAGGATCGCCCAAGCCGATAGGAAGACCGGTAGCGGTACATTCAATGACGCCACCGAGGGAGTCATGCGTTTCTTTAGCTTGGAGAACGGCGTCCATCATTTGTTTACCGGCTTGTGGGTCAGGGCAAAAGATGGGACTGGAATCGATGGCTCCCAGGTCAACGGTATCGATAGAGATACCACCGATGGAGTGGATATAAGCAGTGACGGTGATCTGGGAAAGAGCGAGGAATTTTTTTGCTAAGACGCCGGCAGCAACGCGGCAAGCGGTTTCTCGCGCTGAGGAGCGCCCTCCTCCGCGATAGTCAAAGATCCCGTATTTTTCTAGGTAGGTGAAGTTAGCGTGGCCTGGCCGCATGAGATCTTTAATCGGTTCGTATTTGGAGGAGTCGACATCTTTGTTGAAGATGATGATGGAAATCGGCGCTCCAGTGGTTTTTCCTTCAAACACACCGGAAAAGATTTGGGCTTGATCTTTTTCGGAGCGGGGGGTGGTATAGGGAGTTTTTCCTCCCACGCGCCGGCTGAGCTCTTGGTTGATTTCTTCATCGGTAATGGGGATGCCAGCAGGACACCCATCGATCACGACACCGATTCCTTTCCCATGGGATTCTCCCCAAGTGGTGATCCGAAAGAGGGTTCCGAAGCTATTGCTTGCCATTTTGGATGACCTCGCAAATTTTTCGGATCACGGCATCGTCTGTCATCTCAGTGACATCGATTTTGTTGGCACCGATCTTTTCATAAAAATCTTCCCGCTCATCATACATTTTATCGAAAGAGGATTCGGGGTCATTGGGATTGATAAAGGCAGGGAGGGGATCTTCTGCAAGAACCCGTTTTTTGAGTTTTTCCCGTTCAAAATAGAGATAAATCAGATGGCTATTTTTGCTGAGGGCTTCGACATTTTCATGAAGAAGCATCGCCCCCCCTCCGACAGCAATGACAGAGTTTTGAACGTCTTGAAGAGATTGCACCACTTCGTATTCCAAAGCGCGGAAGGTAATAGGCCCCACTTCCTCATAGATTTGGCGACAGGTGAGCTTTTTTTGGCGGTTGACTTGATACACCTCTTCGATGAGACGGTCGGTATCAATAAAGGCGCACCCTTTTTTCTTTGCGAGGAGTTTCCCAAAGGTGGTTTTTCCACACCCTTTAATGCCAAAAAGGACGGTATTCATTGCAGCGTTGCTCCAAGTGTTATGAGGTGCTCTTTAAAGTTGGGATAGGTCTTTGCCACACATTCAACGCCATGGATCACCGAGGGTCCTTCTGCCCCTAAAGCCGCAACGGTTAAGGACATCACCATTCGGTGGTCGTGATAGGTGTTGAGCTCTGCCCCTTTCAGTTTTGCGGGGCGGATAATGAGTCCATCCTCTTTTTCCTCTATATCAGCTCCCATCTTTTTCAGCTCGGTTGCAATTGCATGGATCCGGTCACACTCTTTTTTCCGGGCAATGGCTGCATTGGTGATCACGGTTTCTCCCTCAGCAAAGCACCCGATAACCGCCAAGATTGTAATGGCATCGATATAATCGTTGATATCGAAGGCGCCACCCTTTAAAGGGCCTCCTTTCTTCACATATAGGGTGCGTCCTTCAGACACAATATTGGCTCCCATGGAGGTCAGAGTTTCGAGAAGCTTTTTGTCGCCTTGCACGTCGCTGCGATCCACATTTTCAAGGGTCACCTCGCTCTCTGTAATGAGAGCAGCAGCAACAGGAAAGGCTAGCGAACTAAAATCTCCGGGAACAGTGTATTCAAAAGGGGAAATCGTCCCCCTACCTGGAATCGTATAGTGGGTATAGCTTTGGTTGGTATAGGGAAGGCCAAAAAAATCGAGCCAGGAAAGGGTGAGGTCAATCCATGGCTTTTCTCCAGGATGGGTCACATGAATTTCTGTTTTTTGAGAAGCAAAAGAGCTGGCCACAAGAAGGGCAGAAATCGGTTGCGAATCTTGTCCATCAAGTGAGCAGGTTCCTCCTTTTAGGGGGCCTGCAATGATAATCGGAGCGTAGCCATCCCCCCGCATGCTTTTGGCAAAAACGCCGAGCTGCTCTAAAGCGTCTAAAAGGGGTTTAACAGGGCGGCGGGTGCGAATCGAATGATCACCTGTAATGACGGTATAAGCGGGAATCAGAGCGGCTAAAGCGCCAATAAAGCGGAGGACAATCCCCGAGTTTTGGGCATTGATCACATCGTCGCAAGGGGAGAGGTGGGGGCCGACCCCTGTAATTTCTAAATTGTCTGCTGTTTGATTCACCGTGGCGCCAAGGGATTGAATGGCTTTCAACATGGCAGCGCTATCAGGAGAATCGAGGTACTTGTGAATCTTGGAGGTTCCTTTGCATAAAAGGGCAAACAAAAGGGCCCGATGGGTGTGAGACTTAGAGGGGGGAATTTCAATCGTTCCCTGGAGAGTCGACGGGGTCACATGATACCTCATTTGACACACTCCGCAACCATCCATCCTAAGGCTTCATCGAGAAGATTTTGATCAACGGGGGTGCAATAGGCTCCTTTGTAGGAATTGACATGGCCAAGCCCATGCAAAATCACAAACCGGATCTCTCCTTTCTCTCCCTTTTTATCGAGTTGCATCGTCTCCATCATTTTTTCCGTTGTGACGCGGCTGGACAGCGTTAAAGGGAATCCCATGAGCTGCACCAGCTCATAGAGGTCGTCAAAGTCTTTTTCGTCGAGCTGCCCCATTTTCATGGCGATGAGCCCTTCAACTACCATCCCGATGGCAATCGCTTCTCCATGAGAGAAAGAGTATTCTTCTAGAGCTTCGATTGCATGGCCAATGGTGTGGCCAAAGTTGAGAATCCGCCTCTCCCCACTTTCTTTCAGGTCATGATTGACCACTTTCTTCTTAATCCGTGCGCACTCTTTCACCACTTTTTTTAAAAGGTCGAGGTCTCGCTGTTTCCAAGGGGTGAGATTTTCTCTCAGCATCGATAGGATGGCTTTATCTGCAATGAGTCCATACTTGATCACTTCTGCGCTGCCGCTGAGCATCTCTTGATCGGGAAGGGTACTAAGCATGGAAAGATCCATGAAAATCGCTTCGGGAGAGTGGATAGCGCCGATGAGATTCTTTCCATACTTGACGTTGACTCCTGTTTTCCCTCCGATACTGGCATCGACCATTCCTAAAAGGGTGGTTGGAATCGAGAGATAAGGAATCCCACGACAATAGGTCGCGGCCACAAAGCCTCCGATGTCGGTTACAACGCCTCCTCCCATGGCGATCAAAAGAGTGTCGCGTCCATATTTTTTCTCAAATAGGGCATCTTCGATCTCTTCTTTCACCCGCCTGTTTTTAGATTTTTCCCCTCCGGAAAAGGTGACGCTCTCACAAGGGAGTTCTTCTGCATCCATAAAGGCTAAAAAGGGCTCGGCATAAAGAGAAGCAACTTTTTGATCGGAAAGGAGGACAAAGTGTCCAGAATGCTGTCTCAAAACTTTTAAAAGATGGTCATCTTCTAAGAGATCATAGGAAATGTGGATGGTGTTCATGAACCTATCTCATATTAAAGAGTTTATTGGATTTCTTGAATCTTTGAGCAGATTTTTTCTTTCCATTTTGATCACATTGTCCATGAGATAAGGGGTCAAAATGGAAAGGAAAAAGATGCCAAAGAGGCTGGAATAAAAAAACATCTTTATTATGAGATAGGTTCATTCCTTTTGCTATACTTTATTTTTCTAAAATTGGGAAGAGGCTAAACGTATTGAATGGTGGGGGGGGTAATCCGCTTGTAGGGAGAATCTTGATCTTCTTTGAGAGACTTTTCGTAGAAATAGGTGCTAATAGAGAGTGCACATGAAGCGAGTGCCAAGATAGCCCATAAGGCAGCCAAGGCTGCTGAAGCTGAAAAGAGGGTCAAAAATCCAACGACCGCAGCACTTGCAGAGGCTCCGAATCGCGCCTTTTTCATTGTGGATAGGGTTTGTTGTGCTTGTTCATCTTGGATATCTTGTGCAGTGTCATCTCCCACGTAGTTTTTAATGGCTAGTGCGAAGGAAGCCAGGTAGCCGCCTCCATGTACCACGTTTACTGCTAGATCGGGAGGAACACCAAAATTGCTCATAACATAGAGGAGACTGTCTGTTTTCTCCAAGGCATAAGCGCTTTGGAGCAAAAGCGTGCGGGCAATACGATCAGTTGTACTAGTTGGGTCTTTTAGGGTTTCGCGGATTTCTTCAATTCCGGCCGCAAGGTTATCCGTTGTTTCCTCTCCAGATGCCAACTGCTCAACAGCTCCTCCCCCGTTGAGAGATTTTTGGAGGGAGGTGACTTCAAGGGTTCCCGCTGCAAGAGGCAAAAGGTTGCTTGCTGCAAGAACCACATAGCGCCCTAATTTCAAAAAATTACTTTGCTGATGTTCAGTATTGAGTGAAAACAAGGAGCCTTGATCCCTTTCCGCGTGTAAAGGAACTTTTTGATGAGGAACGGTAACTGTCCTTACATTCATCTCCATAACAGGACTATTATAGCATATTTTTAGATAAATTTATACCTTGATGATGTGAGGAGTCATGTGGTGGCGCTCTTCAATAGAGGGGTAGGAGGAATACTCCGCCTGAAAGATATCTGCAAGAGCAGTAATGTACATTAATGTGGAGAGGGCCAATTGAAGCGTTTCAGCCATTTCTGCTGCTGCAAAATAGACAATGAGCCGAATAATGTTGTAGGAGAACTTCGTTAGGCCTCCAAGTAATTCAAAAAAATTATTGTACTTTTCATCTGATGTTTCAGCTTGAGCCCATCGATTGTACTGCTCTCGAATCTGCCCTCCACTGGAGTAGAGGTTATAAGCAGGAAGGGCAAAGCCGATAAAGGGGACATAAACAAAAGACTCATTTCCTGTGACAGTTTCGTAGTGGTTGATATAAGCTTGGGCAATCAGTGCTGTGGAAAGGAGGACCATTCCGACTTTTTTGAGTGAAAATCCCCCATAGCGCAGCTCATCAAGATTTTTGTAAAGTTGCTGGTAACGGTTGGAATCAAGAGGGGGAGCATTTTCAGTGGCTAAGGCAAAGTCTTGGAATTCGATGGTGTCTTCCACAAGCTGGAGAACCTGCTGTCCATCGGAGGAAATTCCACCGAGCACTAAGGGACCGCGGGCCATTGCGGCAACCTCTCGCGCCTTTAGAGGCTGGCTCTCAGGGAAACTAGGGGGCACTGTGACCCGTGTTAAAACTTCCATAATAGGTATTATTATAGTAAACTATTGCAGGAGAAACAATAATAATAAATTATTTAATAATATATAAATAATAAAAAGTCTCTATTTTTGTTAAATGCAGACTGTGTCCAGTTCGCAGAACCGATAATAAAAATTTTATTATCTATTTCTGCGCACTTGTGATGCATGAGCTCGCGCCCAGAGCTTTCCCTGACCTGGATCCCAGCGCCCTCCAGCGCCTTTCTGGCCTTCTGGCTGGCTCCCTGGGCCGTGGTGCGGTCTAGAGTGATCTTGACCTTAACCCCTCTCTGATGGAGCTGAATGAGCTTATTGACGATAGAGGAGTGGGTGAACGTAAAGAGGGAGATTTTTACGGTCTTTTGGGTCTGATCAAGCGTTTTTAGGAGGGTTTCAAGGGCTTCTTGGCTGGGGAGGGAGTAATAGAGGAGCTTTCGGCTTCCTATCTGCTCGGCGTATTTTTCAGGGCGTCCCGCCGAAAGAGCCTGCGCTAGAGAGGGGGCATACAGTCCCACCATGAGGTTGTCATGCATTTTTAGAGAAGATGGGGTGAGGTTCGTCGATCCGAGAAAGAGGAGGGTTTCATCAAAGATCCAAATTTTTTCGTGCATGAGTCCTTTGCCACGGATCGGATAGAGAAAGAGATGGTTTTCTTGGAGTCCTTTGAGATGAGGAGAGGCCTGATCGTCATAGATCAAATGGATGTTGACCCCTTCCTGCCCCTTTTTTTTGAGGAGGGAAAGAATGCCTAAGTCGGTAATAGCGTAAGAGTGAAGAGTGATCGACTGCTTGCTAGCGCGAATGCTCTTTTTTAACACCTCTTTTAAGTCGTCTCCATGATCTGTCGAATAGAGGCGATAGGGGTGTTTGGAAGAGGGTAGGGGAATATAAAGAAAGTAAAACAGCCCGGCCAGCAAGCTGGCCAGGAGAAAGCTATATTTTTTGCCCTTTTGCACGCATTTCACGCACAACAGCTTCTAACCCGCGGCGGTCAATCGTGCGCATAGCACTAGTCGAGAGCTTTAGGGTGATAAAGCGATTTTCTTCAGAAAACCAAAAACGTTTTTTCACAAGATTGGGAAGAAAACGGCGCTTGACTGTTCCTGTAACGTTCAGTCCAATCCCTTTTTTCTTTTTTGAAATCCCTCGAATGGAATAACTCTTTCCACGGCCGGGCTTTTTCCCGGTTACCTGACATCTTTTGGCCATGTGTCATCCTTTATTTATTTTTGAGTAGATTAACATAGAGAAGGAATTTTGCTCAAGAGCCTCTCTATAATTGAAAACTCACCTTACGCACACATAGTGGAAGATAAACATATTCTTTTGATCCCCAGCGTATTAAAAAATGCTCACCCTATTCACGAATAGGTTTGCGCTTTTTATAACCCACTGGAAATCAAAATAACAAATTTCTCTTCTCACTAGTCGTGCGTAAGGTGAGTTGAAAAGAAATCTGCCAATCGCTTAAAAAAGTTTTTATGGAAGAACTCTATGCAGACTTAGTGGTGATAGGATCAGGACCTGCTGGACAAAAGGCAGCAATCCAGGCGGCAAAATTAGGAAAGTCAGTCGTGATGATTGAAAAATATCCTAATCCCGGGGGGGGTTGTTTGCATTCTGGAACGATTCCCTCAAAGTCTTTGCGCGAAGCGATTCTAAATCTGACCGACTTTCATAAGAAAAGCTACTATTCCAAGCAAGATGTTCAAGCGCATGATATTTCGATCAACGATCTTAACTATTGTTTGAATCAGGTCACAGAAGAGCAAATTCGTCAGCTTAACCGCCAATTCGAAAAAAATGAAATTAAACTGATTCAAGGGACTGCCCATTTTGAAAATCACCACCAAATTGCTGTTTTAGATGAGCAGAAACATCTCACCCATATTGTCACAGGGGAGCGGATCCTACTTGCCACGGGGTCAAAGCCCCGTAATCCCAAAAATGTACCGTTTGACAAGGAGATGGTCCTGGATTCGACCCGCCTCCTTTCGATTGATCATGTGCCAAAGCGGATGATTGTATTGGGAGGGGGAATTATTGGATCAGAGTATGCGAGCTTTTTTGCGGCCCTTGGAACAGAGGTCATTGTTGTTGATAAGAAAGAACAGATGCTTCCCTATCTCGATAAAGAGATTGGGCAACACCTGCAGTCGGCACTTAGTAAAATTGGTCTCAAGTTTATGGGCAACCGGGAATTTGAGGAGATTATCCGTCATCAAGATGGTGTGGAAGTAAGGTTCAATGATGGTACGGTTTTAAAAGCTGAGATGCTTTTATATGCTTTAGGACGGGTGGCCAATGTCGACCATCTCCATATTGAGAATGTTGGGATCACTGTGGATAGCAAAGGATATATTCCAGTGAATGCGCTTTTCCAAACGATTGTTCCCAATATCTATGCGGTAGGAGATGTCATTGGAGGACCTTCCCTTGCCTCAACAAGTATGGAGCAAGGACGTTTGGCAGCGCGCCATGCTTTTGGGGCTGAAACGCATCACTTTCCAACATTTTATCCGATCGGAATTTATACGATTCCTGAAATTTCTTCGTGCGGATATACAGAGGAGCAATTGAAGAATTTAGGCTTCCGTTATGAAGTTGGACGGGCCTATTATTACGAGATTGCGAAAAATACTATTGCTGGAAATGACCCAGGAATGTTTAAAATCCTGTTTCATGCGGATACCCTAGAAATTCTAGGGATTCATATCATTGGGCGTGATGCCACAGAGGTGATTCATATTGGCCAAGTGGCAATGACATACAATGCGCGTATCGATTATTTTATCGATCAGGTGTTTAATTATCCGACCTATGCAGAAGGGTATCGGATCGCGGCGTTGAATGGGTTTAATAAAGTGAAGCATAAGAGGTAAATTCCATGCCGATCTACGACATTTTTGAACATGTAGAAAGACAAAAGGAAATTGGGGATTCAAATCTCTCTACGCATATCTCTGATCTTACCCTCAAAGATCAAACTCCTGATGAGAAAGGACATCTTTTTGCGATGATTGCTGCGCGTCTCTTCTTCTTTATGCTTCTCATTGCAGACATTGCTTGGGGAATCTTGACCTTCTTCCTCTTATTTTTTTCCCTTCCTCTCAATCTGCTGACAGCCTTTAAAATCTATAAGTTAAAATCCTTCCTGGCGCGCCGATATCTTAACCTCAAGCGGTCTGCTATTTGCGCCATTGCGCTCATCGTTTCGTTATTTAGCCCTGCTCTGGGCACGATGATCGCCTGCAGCTATTTCCTTATGTACGATAAAAAAGGGATTCAGGAAGTGGTTCCCTCTGTCCTCCAAGATCAATTCCAAGAGTTTTTCAACCCAACTCCTGAACCTTCTTAGGAAGCGGGCTGCTTTTCATGTTCTAGCTTCTGGTACACCAAAGTGTTTTCAACAAAACGGAGCTCAATGTCTTCTCCGTTGTTGATTTCCCCTTTAAGAATGGCATTAGAAAGCACGTTAACAACAGTGTGTTGGATTAAGCGCTTGAGGGGGCGGGCACCAAAGGTGGGGTCGTAGCCTTCTTTAGCAAGGTGGGTAAGGACATCGCCAGTCCAGGAGAGGGAGATCTCTTTATCGAGAAGGCGTTTTTGAATGTGGTGAAGCTGAATCAGTACAATTTTTTCCATGTCTTTTTCTTGCAGGGGAAGGAAAGGGAGGATCTCGTCAAGACGATTCACAAATTCGGGACGGAAGTGGGCTTTGATAATCGGATCGACGATAGCTAGAACGGTTTCTTTTGACAGTTCTCCTTTGTGTGCGAGAAGTTCTGCGCTTCCTAAGTTGGAAGTCATAATAAAGAGAGCATGCTTACAATTGACAACGCGTCCTTTACTATCGGTGATCCGTCCGTCGTCAAAGATTTGGAGGAGGATATTGAAGACATCGGTATGCGCTTTTTCGACTTCGTCAAGGAGAATGACAGAATAGGGACGGCGGCGGATCGCTTCGGTAAGCTGTCCCCCTTCGTCATACCCTACATACCCTGGAGGGGAGCCGATGAGTTTCGCAACGCTATGCTTTTCCATGTATTCTGACATGTCAAGGCGGATCATTGCCTCTTCTTGGTTAAAGAGTTCGACAGCAAGTGCTTTACATAGTTCGGTTTTTCCGACGCCTGTTGGTCCTACAAAGAGAAAGGCTCCCATCGGACGATTGGGGTCGCTGAGGCCGGCGCGGGAACGACGGATCGCTTCACTCACAGCAGAGACAGCAAGGTCTTGCCCGACCACCCGTTTTTCTAAAGTGGTTTCAAGGGTGAGAAGACGCTCAGCCTCTCCCTCTAACATTTTATTCACAGGGATTCCTGTCCATTTCGCCACGATTTCGGCAATCAATTTTTCATCGACTTCTTCTTGAAGGAGACGGTGCTCTTGATGTTTTAAACGTTCTTCTTCCCTTTGGATCTCTTTTTCAAGGGCGGGAAGAGCACTATAGCGAATTTCAGCAACTTTGTTAAAGTCAGCGCTGCGTTCGGCTTCTTCTTCTTGAAAGCGGAGTTGTTCGAGTTTTCCCTTTTTCTCATTGAGGCTTTCGAGACTCTTTTTCTCCCGATTCCAGCGCTCGTTGAGAATATTGAGTTCTTCTTTAACCTCAGCGATTTCTTTCTGAAGTTTTTCAAGCTCTGGTTTGGAGCTTTTTTCCCGTTTGAGCGCTTCTTGCTTGACAATGAGGTTGCTGAGCTCCCGTTGTTTGGAATCGATCGGCAGGGGGCGTGACCCAATTTGCATGCGGATCATTGAAGCGGCTTCGTCGATAAGGTCGATCGCTTTATCGGGGAGGTGCCTATCACTGATATAACGGTGGGACAAAATCACAGCGGCATGAAGAGCATCTTCGGTGATCCGCACCCCATGAAAGTTTTCATATTTTTCCTTCAGGCCTCTTAGAATTGTCATTGCATCTTCAAGAGAAGGCTCTGTAACTAAGACGGGTTGGAAGCGGCGCTCTAAGGCAGCGTCTTTTTCGATATATTTTTGGTATTCGGCAAGGGTTGTGGCACCAATACAATGCAGGGTGCCTCGAGCCAGTGCGGGTTTTAAAAGATTGGCAGCATCCATGGCTCCATCTGTTGCTCCGGCACCGACAAGGGTATGGACTTCATCGATAAAGAGGAGATAGTGTCCATCACTGCTTTCAACTTCTTTGAGAATACCCTTTAAGCGTTCTTCAAACTCTCCTCGGAACTTTGTTCCAGCAATCAAACTTCCCATATCAAGAGCAAACAGCTCTTTTCCTTTAAGGGAATCGGGGACATCTTCTTGAATAATGCGGTGGGCGAGTCCTTCAGCAATTGCTGTTTTTCCCACTCCAGGATCCCCAATCAAAAGAGGATTGTTTTTGGTTCTTCGAGAAAGAACCTGAACGGTACGGCGAATTTCCTCATCCCGCCCAATCACAGGATCAAGTTTTCCTTCTTTGGCAAGGCTAGTGAGGTTTTTGCAATACTTTTCTAAGACTTGAAGTGTTTCTTCACCTGATGCAGAGTCCATTGTTTTTCCTCCCCGGATTTCTTGGATTTTTTCTTCGATCTGTTTAAGGGACAGCCCCGATTTTTGAGCCCAATGTTTAAAGGGATCATCGCCTTGATTCCAAAAAACATAAAAAAAGTGATCGGAGCTGATATAAGTGTCCTTCCACTTTTTCATCAGAGCGTGGGCTGCATAGACATCTTGATTGAGTGCCGCACTGAGTTTAGGTTGCGTCTTCCCTTCTGCATAAGAAGCAATCTGCCCGATTTTTTTTTCGAGGTCTATTAAAAGTGGGGCGGGATCTAACCCCAATGCCTGGCATAAGGTATGGAAATATCCTGAAGGATCTTGAAAGAAAGCCAAAAGCACATGGGACTCTGTCACCTCTGTGTTTTGCCGCCTTTCCGCCTCTTGAACCGCAGCTGAAAGCGCTTGTGTTACTGAATCGGTAAATTGCATGAACCTATCCTGATATTAGAGGGTGTATGCAAATTATAATGGTTCATTTCCATCGCGCTTTTATTATCGTTTAAAAAAGTGGTTTTGTCAAGAGCTTTGGATGTCTAAACCACCCGTCTTATACGGGGCAATTTGGCGGACAAGAATTGATGTATTGGTTTGAATAATGATGATTTTGTAAGGATAAGCAGGATTTTTACTCTTCTCGACTTTTAAAGGAGAAGGAAAAATCCAAGATTGAGAAATGGGAAGGCTTTGCGGAGCCACTTCCCATGTCGAGCCATCACTCAGCACTAAGATTTTTCCACCATGCAGGTTTTCATCAATCGTTAGTTGTTGTCCCTGCTGCATGTTTTCATGAGCAATGACTTCTTCGAGTTTCATCCCTGGAGCAGTTGCGAGTAAAGAAAGAGTGATTCCAACAATGAGCATAGGCCTATCCTGTTTTTTTCCTTTCTACCCCATTATCAGGAAATTGGCAAGAGGGGTCCGGGTAGAGAACACGGAGAGCATGGCGGAGTCCTTTGAGGCAGTAGGGGGAGTGGTTTCGCTGAGCAGTAAGGGCCTCGGCATTTTGGAGGTGCTGCCAGGCTTCTTTGTAGAGGAAGCGACTGTGGGAGACAATGCTCAGGTAGTATTCGACCATAGGAGAGGTGGGGTCGAGGCGGTGGTAGCGAGTGAGAGCATCTAGAGCTTCGCCATTTCGCCCCAATTGAAGGTGGGTGATGGCAAGTTGGAGAATTCCATCGCGAAACTCGGGGTATTTTTCTAGAACGCCTTCGATTTGTTTTTGTTTTTCAAGGATCGATTCTCGCGTTTCATCGACATGGACAAAGAGGGCTTGGATTCCTTTAGCATCGACTTTTCCTTCTAGAAAATCTTTGGGAGTGGTCTCTTTAGACACCGCATGGTCGAAGGGAATATCTTGAATTTCTGAGAGGAGTTTTTTCCCTTCAGCTTCTTTTCCGATGAAAAGATAGTTATAGCCTAGGAGCATTTTGAGAAGAGGGTCTTCAGGAAGGTAAGGAAGGGCCTTTTCATAGAGCTCAACAGCGGTTTCATGATCCCCTTTATGCCAGGCAACAGAGGCTTGGTTAATAAAGGCGAGTCCAATCACTTGCTTTTTATTGCGCTCTTGGAGTTTTCGGGTATTGATCCCTAAATAGGTGCGGTTGGGAAGGTGAATGCCTCGCGCTGTGGTTTCGATGTTTTGGTCTTTATAGCGGATATAAATGTGTCCAGGAGGGGTGATGATTTCCAAAGGGACATCCAGCCGTTCTGCAATGGCTAAGTAAAGGATTGAAACTCCCAGACACACTCCTAAACGACTGTCTAAAACGGATGATAGAAAGGTATAGGTATCGATATCTTTGGCGTAGATGGAGTGAGGAGGAAAACGGAACCGTTTTTCATGGAAAATAAAATGGCTAATGGCGCGGACTTTTTCTTCATCACTAGCTCCTAAAGAAAGACGGGCAAGGATTTGTAGAGCGATGAGATCAAGCGAAGCTTCATATTGTCGCACCTTGAGAGGATCTTCTTCGAATTGATAGAGAAGGAGAGCGCGCGATAGGTCAATCTCTTCGGGAGGAAGGGAAAGCAGTTCCTCAATTTTCCAGACTTGATGTCCTTTGAGACTCCGGTTGGCTAAATGATCAGACACCGCTTCGATCGATTCGAGTTGATCGATGGTAAGCTTAATGTCATTTTCATGAGGCTGTTTATTGACAAAGGCAATGACGCCATCGATGTCCATCGCAGGAAGGACCAATTCTCCCTCTAGAAAACGGCGCTCCTTCCGATGTTTGTGCATCAATTCCCAAGCATTCGATAAGGCATGTTTCCCTTGCTTGGATTCGGGGTATAAGTGGTAAAATGCAAAGAGCTGCGCAATCGACTGTGGATCCAAACTCCGATACAATGTATCTAAATGCGCCTCTGATATCCCACCTAGAGCGCACATAAAGGGCAGTAGAAAAATCCATACGATTCTCATATAGCTATGAATGTCTCTTTATTTAGTGTTTTGCAAATAAAAAAAACCACGGAGAGCACAGAGATCGCAGAGAAAAAGGGGTAAAAAACACCTCTGTGTCCTCTGTGCTCTAGGTGGTTCAAAAATATTTAAGCTTGTCGGCTTTTTCGGCATAATCAAAATAAACTAATTTAGCTATAATTTTAAGGTAGCATATTTTGAACGAACCTATCCAGTATTAAAGGATTT
>JAGROF010000005.1:2546-7953 GCA_020440405.1 Chlamydiia bacterium | reverse complement strand
AGAAGAAATTATCGATCTTCCAAACCTTATCGAAATACAGATTAAATCTTTTCAACAGTTCCTGCAGGCTGATCGATTGCCACATGAACGTGAAAATATCGGCTTAGAAGAAGTCTTTCAGGAAATATTCCCTATCAAATCTTATGATGAAAAAACATCTCTAGAGTATCTCTCCTACAACTTAGGAGTTCCCAAGTACTCTCCCGAGGAATGTATCAGACGAGGAATCACTTATAATGTAACGTTGAAAGTGAAATTCCGATTGACCGATGAAACCGGGATTAAAGAAGAAGAAGTCTACATGGGAACAGTTCCAGTCATGACTGACCAAGGAACATTTATTATCAATGGAGCTGAAAGGGTCATTGTTTCTCAGTTGCACCGCTCACCTGGTATTTCGTTTGAGCAAGAAAAGCATGCCAAAGGGAACGTTCTTTACTCTTTCCGCATCATTCCATACCGAGGAAGTTGGCTTGAATCTTCGTTCGATATCAACGATCTGATTTATGTTTATGTCGACCGAAAAAAACGTCGTCGCAAAGTTCTCGCAACCTCATTTATACGAACACTTGGCTATTCATCCGATTCTGACATTATCGAGGAATTTTTCAACACTTTCCGAGTTAAAATCAAATCTGACAAAGATTTTCCCAAACTTGTTGGTAAAATCTTGGCAGAAGATGTATTAGAAGAAGACACAGGCGTAGTTTTTGGCAAAGCTTCTGAAAAACTCACCACGGCAATGCTAAAGCGCATGCTTGACGCTGGGATTACTGCGATTCGCATTGCAGAAGATGCCGACGAAACTAGCCCGATCATTAAGATGCTTGCAAAAGATCCGACTGACTCATATGAATCAGCTCTTAAAGACTTTTACCGCAAAATTCGTCCTGGTGAACCAGCTACACTTTCAAACGCGCGATCGACCATTATGCGTCTTTTCTTTGACCCTAAACGGTATAACTTAGGTAAAGTTGGGCGTTATAAGCTCAACCGCAAGTTAGGGCGTGAAACAACAGATGAGGATCTTGAAATTGTCACTTTGAAAAAAGAAGACATCGTAGATGCCCTTAAATACCTTATTCGATTGAAAGCAGGTGACGAAGAAGCCCAAATTGATGACATTGACCACTTAGCAAATCGTCGTGTTCGCTCTGTTGGAGAACTCGTCCAGAACCAATGCCGAATTGGCCTTGCTCGGATGGAAAAAATCATCAAAGAAAGAATGAACCTCTTTGACTTTTCTTCTGATACTCTAACACCAGGGAAACTCGTTTCAGCAAAAGGGCTTGCTGGGGTTCTTAAAGACTTTTTTGGACGCTCTCAACTTTCACAATTCATGGATCAAACGAATCCAATCGCTGAATTGACACACAAACGCCGCCTTTCGTCTTTAGGACCTGGAGGTCTTAACAGAGAACGTGCTGGGTTTGAAGTGCGCGACGTACACTCAAGTCACTACGGACGTGTTTGCCCGATTGAGACACCTGAAGGACCGAACATTGGTTTGATCACTTCACTTTCTTCTTATGCGAAAATCAATGAATTTGGATTCATCGAGACTCCATACCGGATCGTCAGAGATGGCATTGTCACGGAAGAAATCGAGTACATGACAGCCGACCAAGAAGAAAAATGCGTGATTGCACAGGCATCTGCGGAACTCGATGAACACAACATGTTTGTCGAGCCAATCGTGTGGGCCCGTTATCGTGGAGAACCTCTCAGGATTGAAACTGAAAAAGTCACCCACATGGACGTTTCGTCCAAACAGCTTGTGTCTGTGGTGACAGGACTGATTCCGTTCTTAGAACATGATGATGCGAACCGTGCCCTTATGGGATCAAACATGCAACGGCAAGCAGTTCCTCTTCTTAAAGCAGAAGCTCCGATTGTCGGAACTGGACTTGAGTGGCGTACAGCTCGCGACTCTGGTGCGGTTATTGTTGCTGAAGAAGATGGAATTGTCGAGTATGTTGACGGGTACCAAATCGTGATTGCTTCTAAAGCTAACCGGATGAACAAAAAGACCTATACTTTGAAAAAGTTCCTCCGCTCGAATGCCGGAACCTGTATCAATCAGACCCCACTTTGCTCCGTCGGAGATGAAGTGAAAGCTGGGGAAACGATTGCTGATGGTCCAGCAACCGATAAAGGAGAAGTTGCTTTAGGGAAAAACGTTCTCGTTGCGTTCATGCCATGGTGTGGATACAACTACGAGGATGCCATCATCATGTCCGAAAAACTCATTAAGGACGATGCTTACACCTCGGTTTACCTTGAAGAATTTGAATTAACAGCCCGAGACACTAAACTTGGAAAAGAGGAAATCACACGCGATATTCCCAACGTTTCGGAAGAAGCTTTAGCTGACCTTGGTGAAGATGGCATTATCCGCATTGGTGCCGAAGTCAAACCTGGTGATATTCTTGTTGGTAAAATCACCCCAAAATCTGAAACAGAACTTTCTCCTGAAGAGCGCTTACTTCGAGCAATTTTTGGAGAAAAAGCTGCGGATGTTAAAGATGCCTCTTTGACAGCGCCTCCAGGGACGGAAGGGGTTGTCATGGACGTCAAAGTTTTCAGTCGACGCGATCGTCTTTCGAAAACTGACGATGAAATGGTTGAAGAAGCCACTCGCATCAAAGATGTCCACAAAGAATACAAGGAAAAAGAAGCAGACCTCTTGATGCAATTCCATGAAAAACTCGGAGCCCTTCTCCTTGGAGACGACGCACCAG
Organism: Chlamydiia bacterium; assembly: GCA_020440405.1. GTDB lineage: Bacteria > Chlamydiota > Chlamydiia > Chlamydiales > Simkaniaceae > Neptunichlamydia. The sequence goes on along the minus strand of JAGROF010000005.1, from coordinate 5,212 downwards.
ATTCAATCATGCATCGCATCACAGGAGATGTTATCGTAAGAAAGGGTGAAAAGATCACCCAAGATTTACTCGAAATGATCGAGTCAGAAGATGCCGATCACCTGATTTTCCCACCAAATGATACGTACGAAACACTGAAGCAAGTCTTGCGCGAACATGAAAAAGCGATGCAGCAGCTTCAAATGGAACACAAATCCGAAGTTGAGTACATGCGTAAGGGAGATACGGAACTTGATCCAGGCGTAATCCGCCAAGTTAAAGTTTACGTTGCAACAAAACGGAAGTTGCAAGTCGGGGATAAAATGGCAGGTCGCCATGGAAACAAAGGTGTTGTCTCCAATATCGTTCCAGAAGCAGATATGCCCTATCTTTCTGACGGACAAACAATCGAAATCATTTTAAACCCTCTCGGTGTCCCTTCTCGTATGAATATGGGACAGTTGCTTGAGACCCACCTCGGAATTGCAGCGCGTAAAGCTGGAATTTGGGTGAAGAGCCCCGTATTTGAAGGTTTCCCAGAAGATCGTATTTGGGAAATGATGAGCGAATATGGGCTACCATCAAGTGGAAAAATGCCACTTTACGATGGCCGTTCAGGCGAACGTTTCGACAACTCTGTGGTTGTGGGCTATATCTACATGCTCAAACTCTCTCACTTAGTTGCCGACAAGATCCACGCCCGTGCGATTGGACCTTACTCACTTGTGACACAACAACCACTTGGTGGTAAGGCCCAAATGGGTGGACAACGATTTGGAGAGATGGAGGTCTGGGCTCTTGAAGCTTACGGTGCCGCCCATCTACTACAAGAGATGCTTACTGTTAAGTCAGACGACGTTTCTGGAAGAACACGCATCTACGAATCGATTGTTAAAGGCGATAACACCTTGAAGGCCGGAACTCCTGAGTCGTTCAACGTTCTCGTCAAAGAAATGCAAGGCCTATGTCTTGATGTACGTGCAGAAAGCGCTGCCGAAGGGTAAATGAGAAAAAATTAGGAACTCCTTGGAGAAGTTCATGCAAGAAGAAGATTTTCAAGAATCGGAATTTGATAAATTAAGCATTAAGATCGCTTCGGATGACGTGATGCGGAATGAGTGGTCGCGCGGGGAAATTAAAAAGCCCGAAACGATCAACTACCGGACGTTCAAACCTGAAAAAGGTGGTCTCTTTTGTGAAAAGATCTTCGGTCCCACACGTGACTGGGAATGTGCTTGTGGAAAGTACAAAAAGATCAAGCACAAAGGGATTATTTGTGATCGCTGTGGTGTTGAAGTGACTCTTTCAAAAGTCCGCCGTGAGAGAATGGCGCACATCGAGCTTGCTGTTCCCGTTGTTCACATCTGGTTCTTCAAAACACAACCTTCCCGAATTGGAAACATTCTAGGAATGTCTGTTTCTGACTTAGAACGGGTCATTTATTATGAAGAGTATGTTGTCACAGATCCAGGTGCGACCACTCTTGAGCGGAAACAGCTTCTAAACGATGCTGAATTCCGAGAAGCTCAGGAAAAATGGGGTCCAGACTCGTTTAAAGCAAACATGGGTGGAGACGCCATTCGAGAGCTTTTAGAAAAAGAAGATCTTATTGTAATGATCAGTGAGCTGAAAGAAAAGCTTCGCAAAACGCGCTCGATGCAAGCTCGAATGAAAATCGCAAAGCGATTGAAGATCGTTGAGAGCTTCACCTCTTCTCCAAACAAACCTGACTGGATGGTCATTTCTTGCATTCCTGTCATTCCGCCAGACTTGAGACCACTTGTACCACTCGATGGGGGCCGGTTTGCGACATCTGACCTCAACGACTTATACCGACGTGTGATCAACCGAAATAACCGTTTGAAGTCGATCCTAAAACTCAAAACGCCCGATGTCATCATCCGCAATGAAAAGAGAATGCTTCAAGAAGCTGTTGATGCTCTATTCGATAATGGTCGTCATGGACATCCTGTTATGGGAGCTGGAAATAGACCTTTAAAAGCCCTTTCAGAAATGCTCAAGGGTAAACAGGGGCGTTTCCGTCAGAACCTTCTTGGTAAGCGTGTAGACTATTCTGGACGTTCGGTCATTATCGTTGGTCCTGAGCTTAACTTTAATCAGTGCGGTCTTCCAAAGAAAATGGCACTCGAGCTCTTTGAACCATTCATTGTCAAACGTCTGAAAGCTCGTGGGCTGGTTTATACGATCCGCTCGGCAAAAAAGATGATTCAACGTGGTGATCCAGAAGTTTGGGATGTTTTAGAAGAAATCATTAAAGGGCACCCAGTTCTCCTCAACCGTGCGCCAACCCTTCATAGATTGGGGATTCAAGCGTTTGAACCTGTCCTCATCGAAGGTAAAGCGATCCGTATTCACCCTCTCGTTTGTACGGCCTTCAACGCCGACTTCGACGGAGACCAAATGGCGGTGCACGTTCCACTATCTGTCGAGTCACAACTCGAAGCAAAACTTCTCATGATGGCCCCTGATAATATCTTCTTGCCCTCATCGGGAAAACCTGCAGCCGTTCCTTCTCAGGATATGATCCTTGGTCTATACTACTTGATGCATGATCCAATTTACATTGCAGAAGACCATGGGAAGCAAATGCGTGTCTTCGGTTCATCCGAAGAAGTTCTCCTTGCATTAGCAGCAGGCGGAAGTTTTAACTGGCACGAAAAAAATGC
>JAGROF010000005.1:0-2430 GCA_020440405.1 Chlamydiia bacterium | reverse complement strand
GTTCCAAAAGAACTTGGCTTCCAAAACTACGCGCTTCGTAAGAAAAAGATGAGTGAGCTCGTTTTGGCAACTTACAAGAAGGTGGGACTTGAAGCGAGTGTACGCTTCTTAGACAACCTGAAAAACCTCGGGTTTTCTCAGGCGACAAAAGCAGCACTTTCAATGGGAATCAAAGATGTTTGTATTCCTCAAGACAAGCAGAAGATCTTGGAACAGACCCAAAAGAAAGTTGCTGTTGTTATTAAGCAGTACGAAGATGGGATCATCACCGAAGGTGAAAGACACTCAAAGATCATTAGTATTTGGACAGATATCACCGAAGTTTTGGCCGATCATCTCTTTAAAATGATCAGCGAGCCTGCAGGAACCGTCCTAAATCCTCTTTATCTCATGATGGATTCAGGTGCGCGAGGCAACAAATCTCAGGTTAAACAGCTCGGAGCCCTTCGAGGACTCATGGCGAAACCTTCTGGTGAGATTATTGAATCTCCGATTACCTCAAATTTCCGCGAGGGATTGAGCGTACTCGAGTTCTTTATCTCGTCGCATGGTGCGCGTAAAGGTCTTGCCGATACAGCCCTTAAGACAGCTGACTCTGGTTACTTGACACGTCGCCTTGTTGACGTTGCTCAAGATGTTCTTGTGACAGAAGATGATTGCGGCACACTGAATGGAATTGAAGTTGCAGCGATCAAGCAAGGTCAAGAGGAACTCCTCCCTATTAAAGATCGTATTTTTGGACGAGCGGTTTGTGATGATGTTTACATGCCTGGAGACCAAACAAAAATTCTTGCACGTGCTGGCAATGTTCTCAATGCTCTACAAGCAGCTGAGATCGACGATGCGGGAATTGAAAGCGTTAAGATCCGTTCAACACTCACTTGTGAAACCCGTCGTGGTGTTTGCTCACGTTGCTATGGTCTGAACTTAGCGAACGGCCGCAATGTGGCTCATGGGGAAGCTGTTGGAATTATTGCCGCTCAGTCGATCGGGGAACCTGGAACACAGCTCACGATGCGTACCTTCCACTTAGGGGGGATTGCAGCAGCGCATGCAACACCAGACCTCGTTGCTGAAAAAGACGGGATACTCGTCTATCAAGACTTGCGTACTGTAAAGAACAAAGCAGGGATTTTCCTCGTTCTCAACAAAAATGGTTTTGTCCATGTGGTGCGGGATGAAGGACGAAGTCTTGAAGAGTATAAAAAACTTCTCAGTACAAAATCGATCGAACCACTTCAAACTTACAGCGCTGAACTCGGAACCCAGCTTGTTCTCGAAGACGGTTCAAAAGTGAAGAAGGGCGATCGGATCGGTTACTGGGAACAGCACAACATCCCAATTATTTGTGAAAAGCCTGGATTCGTGAAGTACGAAGATCTCGTTGAAGGGATTTCAACGGTACGCGATGTCAACAAGCAAACAGGACAAACAGAGCTTGTTGTTCGCCAACACCGTGGAGAACTTCATCCTCAAATCGTTATTTACGCCGATGAAAATTACGAAAAGCTCATTGGTACCTATGCGATTCCATCTGGAGCTCTTATCTCTGTTGCTGATGGGCAAAAAGTAGATGCCGGGGAAATTCTCGCACGTCTACCTCGCGGAGCGATCAAGACCAAGGATATTACCGGAGGTCTTCCTCGCGTTGCCGAGCTCTTTGAAGCACGTCGTCCACGCGAAGCTGCTGAAATTGCCAAGATCGATGGAATTGTCGACTTCAAAGGTGTTCAGAAGAGCAAGCGGATTGTTGTCGTTCGTGATGAAGACACAGGCATGGAAGAAGAGCACCTCATCCCGCTTACGAAACACTTGGTGATTCAACGTGGTGACAGTGTTGTGAAAGGACAACAGCTCACTGATGGACTTGTCGTTCCCCAAGAAATTTTGGAGATTTGCGGTGTCCGAGAGCTGCAAAAGTATCTCGTGAACCAAGTTCAAGAGGTTTATCGCCTTCAAGGGGTTGACATCAACGATAAACACATCGAAATTATCGTGCGTCAAATGCTCCAAAAAGTGCGCGTAACTGATCCAGGTGATACGACCTTCTTGTACGGTGAAAACGTCGACAAGAAGATGTTCCACGAACAAAATTCAAAAGTGATCGATGAAGGCGGAAAGCCTGCGCAAGCAGCCCCCGTCCTTCTTGGAATCACTAAGGCTTCACTTGGAACCGAATCGTTTGTATCTGCCGCCTCCTTCCAGGAGACAACGCGCGTTCTCACAGATGCAGCATGCGAAGGAAAGAACGATTACCTCCTCGACTTCAAGGCAAACCTCATTATGGGGCACATGATTCCTGGAGGAACAGGTTTCCACGACTACCAAAAACGGGTTAAAAAACTCGTCGAGCCAGACGAAGGCGATATTCTCGACTTTGCTTTCTCGAGCTATTAATCTATAGCGGGCTCAAAGAGCCCGCTTTTTTTT
>JAGROF010000122.1 GCA_020440405.1 Chlamydiia bacterium | reverse complement strand
CCCTTGTCCCACATCTGACAAAAATACCGATTAAACCACTCTTTGTCTAGTCCCTTTAAATCTTCAAAGGAAGAAACAGACTGCGGTCCCAAGAAAAGGGTAAACATCCCGACTACTGATTGCAAGGTCGCTTTGAGTCCCTTGTCCTGAATCATTTTTTTTACCGGCTCTGTAATGATTTCAGTCTTTTGCTTTAACTCTTCATAAAACCCTTCTCGACTCGCAAGCTCTAAGGTCGCAAGCCCCCCTTCCATTGCCACAGGGTTTCCAGAAAGGGTTCCCGCCTGAAAAACTTGTCCTTCCGGAGCTAAATGTTTCATAATCTCCCGCTTTCCTCCAAGGGCCGCCGCAGGAAATCCCCCTCCAATAATTTTTCCAAAACAGGTGAGATCTGGCTCCATTCCAAATAAAGCCGCAGCCCCCCCATACGCCACACGAAACCCTGTAATCACCTCATCAAAAATCAAAAGCGCTCCTCCTCGCTTCGTTTCCTCCCGAAGAGCTTGCAGAAATTCTGGCATGGGTCTCACCACCCCCATGTTCGCCGCGATCGGCTCTAGCACCACCGCCGCCACAAACTGAGAATAAAAAGGATCTCGCATCACAGTGCGAAACGCCTCAATATCATTAAATGGAAGAGAAAGAGTGTGCTTGACTGTCTCTTTCGGCACGCCGGCAGAGCTCGAATCACGACTCACCTGACTCACTCCTGACCCTGCCTTCACCAAAAATCCATCGGAATGACCATGATAGCTTCCATTAAATTTGATCACTAAAGGACGAGAGGTCACCCCCCGGGCTAAACGAACCGCTGTCATTGCTGCCTCTGTTCCAGAGGAGACAAAACGGACTTGATCCACCCCTTTTACCCCTTCAACGATCTTCCGTGCAAGCTTCTCCTCTACCTCTGTCGCAATTCCAAATGAGCTCCCTTCTCTTAGGCGCTGCGTTGCCCTTTCGACGATCGTGGGGTGGGCATGCCCATGGAGAAGGGCTCCCCAGCTCATACAATAGTCAATAAAGAGACGCCCATCGGCATCATATATAACATCTCCTTCTCCTTTCTCCACAATTAAGGGCCCACGGTCGAGCCCGATTAAAGCTCGAACAGGAGAATTGACCCCTCCAGCGATGACTTCTTGAGATTTTTCAAAAATTTTTTGACTTTTTGTACGCTCTTTTACACCCATATTTTCAACCCTTTTTTTAACATTTTAGTTCATCATCAGGCAAAGAAACTTTTTTATAAAGTAAAATTTAGATCTCTTAAAATAAAAGACTTGCACGACACCCCTATGTAAGCAGATATTTTAATATTTTAAGAGCCTGATTTCCATAGCAAGTAAATAGAAAATTCGTTATATTCTTAAGTGCAGGCAGGGTCCGAGCCTAATAAAATTGAATAATAAATCTCGACCCATAATAAGATCCTGTAAAGAACCTTTAAGAGGTTCGAAAAATGTTATAAATTATTTGAGAGGTATTTTCTATGGTAGACTCTATTGCTGCCGAAATCGCTGGTCTCGGAATGGAGAAAAGTGATTTTGATACACGTGAGTACACGAAGATCGGTAAAGATGTTGAGAAGCTTAACCAGCAACTCGTCGACATTCTCCTTCCCCTAAAGACACACCTAACAAAAGAAAAGTCCAAAGATGGCCCCCATGACCTATCGGGAGACCTCGCGAATGGAACCCGAATTATCGACATTATCCTGGACTTCAAAGAGGTCTTTGAAGAGGCCTATGGAAAAACGCTCGATCTTGGATTCGACATTTACATAGACGAAGAATCCCTTGAGATCGACCCAGAAAAGTTAAAAGAAGTGGACCATGAAAAGCTCTTAGAGCTTCTGTCCCATCTTGAAAATCTCGAGACCAGCCATAAGACCAAGACGCAGGATGCGACGCAGCTCCTCTTCTTGAAGGTGAATATGGCCCTGGCGATTTTCAACTGTTTAAATGAGATTCAAAAGTCTCACACCCAGCATTTATCACGACTATCTCAAGCATCGAGAGGAATGTAATGCTAACGCCGCAGGAAAAAGCAAAAGTGGAACAGGCCTTAGAAGAGATGGGGCCCCTCCTCAATGAGGATCGCTCAAAAGAATACTCAAGCGATGATTTGAGTCTTCTTTATTCCGTTGCCTATACCCTATATCAAGGGGGGGACTACGACGACGCGATTCCCGTCTTTGAACGGTTAGCTAGCCATCAACCCTTTTCACAAAAGAATTGGGTGGGACTGGCTGCCTGCTGGCAAATGAAAAAAGATACCCAGGAAGCTTTGAAAGCATGGGCAATGGCCTCAATCATCGATGATCGAGATCCCCTTCCCCACTTTCACGCTGCTGAATGTTATTTCACCCTGGGAAATGAAGAAGAAGGACGGAAAGCCATCGCCGCTTGCCGCAAACTGATTACGCGAGAGCATCCCCACCTTCATGTTAAACTCGACGACTTAGAAGCTTCTTGGAAGCAAGAAGCTCATCAAAAAGGAGCCTAAAAGATGGCCGAAGCACGTATTGAACGCCCTTTTGATCTCTTTTCAACTCCCGCAGAGCCCTTTAGTAAAGAGGGAAATCCTCTCCTTTATCGCAAGGAGCAGGAGTCAAAGTATCCCCAACAAACCGGATTAGAAGTCAGTCGCAAACGTCCTGCTTCCGAAGAAGCTCAGGAAGAAAGAGGCACAAAACATCGCAAGATAGAGTCCTATACATCTCCTACTTCCTCCGTAAAAGAAGGAGAAAAAGAGCTCTTTCCTGAGATTAAACGTGCCCTTCCCCTTCCTGAAGAAGCGCCAACTGAAGTCAATTTTGATCAGCCCGCTTTTGCAGCCCCTCGTGAAAAACCAGAGAGCAAACCAACACTTCCTCCCCCTGTTTGGGTCGAGACAAAGCCTGCAAAAAAGAAGGAAGAATCTAACTCACCAAGTAGTTGGCTACGTGGATGGATTCCTTGGGGAGAAAGCAAAAGCTCAAGTGTCACCATTGGAGAGCATCGCCAAACAGAAGAAGCACCTAAGATGGTTGAACCTGTTGTGGATTACCACCGTCGTGTAGGCTATGTTCCCTCTCAGCGAGACCGCGATGAGCTCTCTCACCTACCTAATCATGGAGGAGCCGTTCTTGCAAAGCTCGTTGGAATGATTACCGATTACCAAGCCATGAGCCAAACCAGCCAGCTTGAGGTCTTCTCAGTCACAAGCGATCGTCTTCAAGAACTCCGCCGTAAGCAGTTTGAAACGGTTTTGGAACAAATACGTAACCGCAAAGATCTGGAAAACTGGTCTTTCCGAAGAGATCTTCTAGAGTATTTTGCGATTACAACAGGAATCATTGGCGGAGCAACCCTTATTGGAGCCAGCATCACAACCGGTGGTGCCTCTGCTGTTCCCGGCTACCAAATGCTTGCCGGAAGTACAATCGCACTCTCTGCCAAACTTGCTGGAAAGTATTACGAAGACCAGACCTACACCCCTCTTGTTGTTGCAGGGGGAACTCTGTTTTCAGGGTATGGAATGGCAACAGGAATGGCAGCTCTTGGAAGCGTTCCCAAAATGCTCGCAACAGCCACAACAGCTACAACAAAATTTTCAGAGTTTGCGATCGGACTCAAGCATAATGAGACCCAAGCAAATCAGTTTAAGGTCAACGCAAAAAATGTGAAGCTTCAGTACGAGAGAGAAAATAACCAACAAGAAATGCAAAAGCTTGTAGGAGGACTCAAAGCCTCCAAAGCAAGCTCAGATCTTCTCGGTGCTGCAACTAAAGCCCTGCGCACAGAAAGTGAGATTAAGTCTCAGATTGCGCTAGGAAATAAATATTAAGAAATTGTCATAGGAGAATAAACCATGTCTACAGAAGCCATTGGCGAAACCACACTCAATACAGTCACCTTTGAGGCGACTGAAAGAGAAAAAAGCAGTGCCCCAGGGCTAGCTGCTGAAGTTGCCGCACAGGCTCACCTAAATGGTGTAAAAGATGCACTCATGGAAGTGGCAAGACTCGAAACCAGTCAAGTAGACCGCTCAAGCCGCCCTAAAGCAACCAATAGCATGCTCACAACCTTCAAAATCATGAAGATTGTGATGCAAACGCTTAGAGAGTCGAGCGAAAATAGCAAAGAAATGAATAAACTTCTCAAGAAAGAATGGAAAGCTCTTTCTGATCAACAATCTGAAAACAACGAAAAAAGCTGGGGAAATGCCAACAGCAACCAGTGGTATATGTATGCAGGACAGTTTGCAAACTTTAGTCACATGATTGCCCAAGGTGGAGTCAGTATGGGACTCGCTGGAAGTGCTGATGGAAGCCTGGTCAGAGCCTTTAATCATTTAGGAGGATTCAATGTCCCCTATGTTTCTGGTGCAATGACCGCTGCAGGTGGCTACCTTGGCGACGCTGAAAAGGTTAAAGAAGGGATCAGTACTTTAAAAGGCCTAGGGGGAAACCTTTCCTCAGGACTCACTCAAATGGGAAGTTCCCTCACCCAAGCAGAGCAGTATCAGCTAGGAATTAAAGAATCCAAGTTCCAGCACGAAGTGCAAACCCACACCTCTGAGTACCAAAATGGAACTCAGCAACAAACTTCTGATAATCAAGCTGTCGACAACGCTGCCGATACAGCAAAACAGCTGATCAGAGTTCAAGGAGAGATCCTTATGGGTAAAGCGGGGTAATCCCCTTTGCACGATAATTCTCGAAATTGTAAGGTCCCAATTAGGTTTAATTGGGACTTTTTTATGATTATCGTCTTGATGGGGGTTTCGGGATGTGGAAAAACCGTCATTGGGGAGGAACTGTCGAGGGAACTCGGCATTCCGTTCTATGATGCGGATGACTTTCACTCGGAGGCAAACAAGCGGAAGATGAAGGAAGGCAAGGCGTTGACCGATACGGATCGGAAGCCTTGGCTCAAAAACCTTGCGGATTTTATGCAGGCGCATGGGGAGATGATCTTGGCCTGTTCGGCCTTGAAGCATGCCTATCGACGGATCCTTCGGATTTCTTCTGAGGTCAAATTTGTCTATTTGAAGGGGGCGTACCCTCTCATTCGCTCTCGTTTAGAGGCACGGAAAGGCCATTTTTTTAATCCTGAGCTTTTAGATTCTCAGTTTGCCACTCTGGAGGAGCCACGTCATGCGCTCGTGGTGGATGTGGCACTCCCGATTCCTAAGATTGTTTCTGCGATTCAGCAAGGCTTGAAGATCGAAAAGAGATAACAGCCTCCCATGAAAGCTCTTCGATGGGAGTGTTGATAATCCAGTCAATGAGCTCTTTGTCCAGTGCTTTTCCTGAAAGAGGAGAAAAGCCTCCATTTTCTTTGGAAAAATCTTTCACTTGAGCAGCAGCAAATGGTTCAAAGCGATAGCGGTTATTGTTGTACCAGTTAGTTGCTTTAGGACCCAGATGTTCGGGGGCTTGAGGCGGAGCATTAAAAGCCTTCATAAGGTAGGTATTGATCGCTCTTGCCGTGACAGGCTCGGAAGAAATTCCAAAGGCATAATAGCTGTCTTCTCCTAAATAGATCACATTGAATCCTGCAGAAGGGCCGACTGGGTGTTTGCTTGTGTAGCGCCCAACATTTTGAAACACCACGCGCGCTCCTATAGGAATCACTGCGGGTTCTTGAAGTAAATTACGCTCTCCCAATAAAGGATCGTTAATGACTCCCTCCCTAAACCGCTTGAGAGCTAAAAGGATCTTATGGCTACCATCATGACAAGGACGCAAAAAGTGTCGCAAGGGGTTTTTAGGATTCATGTAGTCCCCAATGATGAGACGACCCGCAAATAAGTGATCGAACTTTTCATTCCCAATGGCCTCACGGATCACTTGATACTGCGCCATCTGGCAAGTGTTACTACAATCGACAAGGGCAAGCGTTTTAAAAATCTGGTCCATCGCTTCAGAAGGCTTGACCCCCTCTTGGATCTCGAACTCAGTGAGCTTCCCTGTAGGAGATGTTGCATGCCCACTGGTATGCCTGAAAAACTTCACATCTAAAAAGCCATGAAAGAAGTAATCTCTGTCTTGAAGCCACTGAAGACGCTCGTTTTGCCCTTTTTCTTTTAGCGCTTGGTAATAGGCATGAGGATACCAACACCCCGCGCTTAGACTAGAGCGTTCAAGAATCATTTTCATCACATCTACAACACGGTGATTGTAAAATGGGGGCGCAACAGATTTTGGAGATGAGCTGACTGCAATTATATCCATTCCATAAAGTTTAACAGAGGTTTCGGTTAAATTCCAACTTGCATTGTGGGGGTCTCTAATAGTAAGATAATTTTTATGCGTTTTTTAATCGGTAAACTGAATTTTTTAGTGGCTACGGGTGAGTACATTCTGCTCATTTGGAATGTCACTGTGGCAACGTTTAGACGCCTTCCCAATTGGGGACTCATTCGAGAGCAGCTTTATAACATTGGAGTTCTCTCGCTTCCGGTTGTGGCCATGACGGGATTTTCAACAGGGCTGGTTCTGGCAGCACAGTCATTTTTTCAACTTAGTGATAAGGGATTGGCGGGAGCCACGGGACTGATGGTGGGAAAGGCGATGATCACAGAGCTAGGCCCCGTTCTCACAGCTTTTATGGTCACGGGACGTGTGGGAGCCGCGATGTGTGCAGAGCTGGGAACCATGCGGGTCACAGAACAGGTCGATGCACTAGAGACAATGGCGGTAGATCCCAACCGGTATTTGATCGCTCCCCGCTTTCTTTCGGGAATGGTGATGATGCCCCTTTTGACGGTTTTTAGTATTTTTATGGGAATTTTTGGAGGCTATTTAATTTCGGTCTTCTATTTTAAGATGCCCCCCACAACTTACTTTGATCCGATGCCAATTTATATCACGAACTTTGATCTGCTAACGGGAATTGTTAAGGCATTTGTCTTTGGGGTATTGATTGTCACAATTTCTTGTTATAAGGGACTCAATACCACAGGAGGAGCAGAGGGAGTGGGCCGCGCCACAACGAATAGTGTGGTGGTGTGTTACACCTTCATCCTATTCACGAACTTCTTAATCACCCTGGGACTCAACATGCTTCAAAATGCCACGGGGTGGTTCTCATGATTGATATCTACGATCTTTGGAAAGCCTTTGATGGGAACGAAGTCTTGAAAGGGCTCACTCTGAAAGTCAAGAAAGGTGAAACGCTTGTGATTTTGGGACGCTCGGGAGTGGGAAAAAGTGTTCTGCTCAAGCACATCATTGGAATTTCCCATGCCGATCGCGGCTACATTGAAGTCGATGGGGTGCGCGTGTCTGATTTGCGCGGCGAAAAGCGGTACCAAGCAAGTCTAAAGATGGGCATGCTTTTCCAAGGAGCTGCTCTGTTTGACTCGATGAATATCGAAGATAACACGGCGTTTTTCCTTAAGCAGCATGGGAATTTAGAAACGGGGAAAAAATACTCACGCAGTGAAATCCGTGACCGTGTAGATGAAGCGCTTAGAATGGTTGATTTAGAGGGCACACAAAAGAAAATGCCTTCGGATCTTTCAGGAGGAATGCGGAAACGTGCAGGGCTCGCGCGTTTAATTGTTTACCGCCCCGAATATTTATTGTATGATGAGCCAACAACGGGACTCGACCCCATTACCGCGATGCAGATCAATGAACTCATTGTGGAAACACAAAAGGAATTGAAGGCAACCAGTATTGTGGTAACCCATGATATTGTTTCGGCTTTATTTGTAGGAGACCGATTAGCGCTTCACAAAGATGGAAAAATCGCGTATGTCGAAGAGCCAGATACCTTTTTAAAAATCGATGACCCGATTATAGAATTTTTACGGAAAACCATCTCAGAGGACCCGAGGACGTTTAGGAGAAAATAAGATGATTGATTACATGAAGAATATGCTCATTGGCCTTTTTGTTGTCGTGGCCTGTGCATTGATTGTGGGGATCATTTTGTTTCTCGAACCGAGCGTGGGCGATGGCAAGGAAACCTTGATTGTCCGGTTCTCCAATATCAATGGCCTGTCTTTGGGAACCCGCGTCATGTTTGCAGGAAAACCTGTCGGAGAAGTCGTCGCGATTCAGCAAATCCCCCATGCACGGGAGCAACCTGTGGATGAGCTGGGGCAGGTCTACTACTATCAACTTATCCTCCATATCGACTCAAGCGTCCGCGTGTATAACACCGATGAAATCACCGTTCAGACTTCAGGACTCTTAGGAGAAAAATCAATTGCAATCATTCCCCGCTCCCCTCCTCGCGGTGTTAAGCCAGCGCTGATCACTTCAAAAACGCCGATCTATGCAGAGTCTGTCGATCCTTTAGAAAGTGCCTTTAATGAACTCTCTCAACTGTCCGACAAAGTGGAAGAGACCTTGGACAAAGTGATCTCTTGGATTGATCAAAATGGACATGAACTGGGCTCGGCCATCCGTGCATTTGACGATGCTATGATGGAGGCCTCAGTGACCCTCGCGCGAATTAACCAAACCCATTTGATCGATGAAGTGAAGCTGGGCGTGCAAAACTTTGCAGCAGCCATGCGTGATGTCCACTCCGCTATGGATCAACTTGAAGACGGTGATGCCTTCCGGAATCTGTCTGTCACGTTAAAAAATGCAAAAAATGCCAGTTATGCCATCGATCATGTGGCAGATCGAGTGGCGCGGGGACAAGGAACGATTGGCAAACTCTTCATGGATGATGACACCTACCTCCGTGTAACAGCCATTCTAAGCAAGCTGGACACCACAATGAACGATGTTAACCACTATGGCTTCCTCTTTAATCTGAATAAAGAGTGGCAGCGGACCCGCATCAAACAGGCGACTCTAATGAATGCCCTCAGCTCCCCCCAAGAATTCCGGGACTACTTCAACAAAGAGGTCGATCTGATCAACACCTCGATGTCCCGCCTCTCAATGCTCGTAGAGCGGGCTGAAAACAGCCCTAGAAGCCACCAGATCTTCGAGACCAACGCCTTCCAGAGGGACTTTGCGGAGCTCATGCGCCGCTCTCAGGCCCTCTCTGACAATCTGAAGCTCTATAATGAGCAGCTTCAGAGCGCCGAAAAAGTGGCTGAATAGCCACAAATCACTTAATGCTAGCAATTTAAATTATAATTAGTTTTATATAAACAATTAATTATAAATCTGTTATAATTATTTTTATAACAGGGGTATAAAGTCATTTTTTAGGGGGTATTGCTTTGATTCCAGTCAAAGACGAACGGCTACATTTAGGCGCAATTTTAGAACAAGATTTATCAGAAGAATCCGATTTTGATGCTTCATCACATATCGTTTCTTCCAGCGCTGCTATGGCAGAAAAGCCGATTGAGTCCGCGAGCTATTTATCGGGGTTTATGAGCACTCTGGCTCAACCTTTTCATTGGGTACAATCGGGACTCTCAACAGTCAAGAGAGCCGTCGAGCTTTACCGTAGAAGTGATCTTACCCTAGGGCGCATTACTGAACTCTTACGAGATACAAAAGTCACCGATTATCAAACAGCCCTCTCTCTGGCTCAGGACTATTCTCGTTTTAAAGGAGAAAAGAAGTCTTGCGCAATGACTCATGATCAAAAGATGGACGAGCAGGAAAAACGCGCTCTAGACCTCTATAATCGAAGAGGAAAGCTCTCTCCTGTTGAAGAGGTCGAATTTAAAGAGCTCTTGCAAGTCCTCCACCAAAAACAGGTGGGAGCACGGGCAGCTCTTTATCGAGATGCCAGTCAACTGATCGAATTGATCAAACTTCCTCCGTCAGCAACACGTCATGAAATTCAAGCCGCTGCCACAGAGCTTCTCCTGGAGCTTAGAGGGCGCCCTCTGACAATTGAAGACTATAGCGTGATTGAGCTTGCCGTTTCAAAAATCCTCTTAAAAGCTATGGATGCCAAAGCAGAAGGGCCTCAAGTAGTCTCCTTTTTGGCCGCTACATATCAGGAACACAATCGCCTTAAACCTCTATGTGAAACGTTTACAGGAGAAGATTTCTTCCGTGTGAAAGTCGAGCAGCTTCAATTCCTTTTTGAGGGGCTTGAACACTTTCAGTGGAATCTTACATTTGTAGAGGATGAGCCTCGAGGAGACAGCCCTCGTACAATTGACGTCATGAGAGAAATGATGGGAACCGATCCTCAGCTGCAACAATGTCGTGGCCAAGTTTTCTTCCTTGATTACCAAGAAGATCTTGGAGAAGAGATTGCCATGTATCAAGACAAAGAAACCGCTCAGATGGATGGGGATACCTTTGCCCGCTCAAGTGTCAAAGGAGGAGCCATTCAAGTAGGGCTCCGTTATCTTGCGCAAGTTCAAGACGGAAAACAATACAAAACGCCCCGCGCCGATTTTATTCTCTATACAGACTGTGACACATCGGTCAATCTGGGGAATACAGGGATTCTCCTGAATCAAATTGTGAATCAAGGACGAGATATTGCGATTGGATCGCGGCGGATTGAAGGAGCGCATGTCATTGGAAAGTCAGCCGAGCGCCATCTTCAATCGTTCTTATTTAATACCCTTGTCCGCGTTCTTCTAAACGTTCAAGTCACCGATACACAGGTTGGAGCAAAGGCATTTCGACCCGAAGCAATTCGAAAAGTCCATCAAGGATTTAGCGAGCGAAGCATGGCTTTCGACCCTGAGATTTTCCGCCTAGCCTCTAAGGAAGAGCTGACAGTAGGAGAAGATGGCATTGT
>JAGROF010000121.1 GCA_020440405.1 Chlamydiia bacterium | reverse complement strand
GTACCGCTTGATCAAATCAAAAAAGGAAACGCGGATCATTCCTGCAGAGGATTTTGCGTATTTTGAAGTGGAACCAGAAGAAGATAAATCCTTTACATTCATTGTGCTAACACATAATAACAGGGATTTAATTGATCGGAATATCGATTCGATCCTCTCTCAAAAGTATTCTGATTTCCGTGTGGTTTACATCGATCAAGGATCAACAGATGGAACGGTAGATCGGATTTGTCAAAAGAAGTGTGACAAGGTGTCGCTCATTGAATGTCAGGAGGGGCATGAAGTCTACCAGCGGTATTATGATCTTGTGGTGCATTCAAAAAACGATGAGATTATTGTCCATCTGTATGGAAATGACTGGCTTGCACATGAAGAGGTGCTCTCTCGATTGAATCAGAGCTATATGAATCCCGATGTGTGGCTGACCTATGGGCAATATATCGATTCAGCAAATTTTGAAAAAGGGATTCATGATCCTCAGCCTAAGAAGATTCTTTATAAGAAAAGGGTGCAACGCGCGCCATGGGTGGTGGCACCATTTAAAACCTATTATGCCGGTCTTTTTAAGAAGTTGCATGTAGAAACAGGTTTTTTTATTTCGATCAAAGATGAGAATGCTCTTCTGGTCCCCATGGCAGAATTGGCGAAGGCGCATGTTCGATTTATTCCCCATGTGCTTTATATTCACTCGCAAAAGCATCAAGAAAGTCAGAAGCAGGGAAGGGTTGCAATGATGCCCGATCAGGTGAAGAGCGCAATGGAAAAGGTATATACAGAGGCGCTTGTTGATCTTATTCTCCTTTCTGAAGACTCTCCTCAAGACCTTGCGGCGTGTTTAGCATCCTGCCAAGAGTACCTTCAGGGGATTTCAGCCATCCATGTGATCTACCAGAGCTCAGACTCGAACTTTCATGCTTATGAGCAGGTCAAGAGCCGTTATCCAGGAGTGAGATTCACCCATGGAGGAGCAGGCTTAAAAACAGAAATTCTACATTCTCTTTGGCGCCATGCGGCGTCTTCTCCTTATGTGATCCTTTCTACAGATCAAGTTGGGGTTTCAACATCCATTTCTCTCCCTGTCTGTATCGCGGCCATGCAGAAGACGCAGGCTTATGGGTTTTACTTTCATCTAGGGAGGGAAGGAGCAAAGCAGGGAGAAGGGGTCTACTCTTGGAATATCTGCCGGGCAGAAGGGGCCTTCAAGAATCCAGATGTGCTTCAGATGGGGCTTTACCGTCGGCTAGAGCTGGAACAGGAGATCAAAACGCTTTCTTTTTCCACAATCCAAGACCTCATTCAGGCTTGGACAAATGGAACAGATCGTTATCGGGTGGGGCTCTCATTTGAGGAGTCTAAGGTTTCTTCATCTTCCGTTGAGATGCTGACCCAATCTTAAGTTCTTTTCTATATTTTGTGACTGTGCGGCGAGCGCAGGGGAGTCCTTGAGCTTCAAGAAGCTTTGAAAGAGCTTCATCGGAAAGAGGTTCGGTTTCTTGGTCAATGAGCTTTAACAAGAGATCCTTAGCAGGGAGCCCACGGCTGAAAAAGCTGCGAAACGTTTGCAGTCCACGAGGAGAAGCAAGAGACTTATTGACAATTGCTCGAGTCATGGTTGACTCACTTAAGGAAAGGGCTTGTGCCACTTCTTTCATTGTTAAAGGGGTGGGTGCTTGTGCAATTCCTTCAAAGAAATCCCGCTGTTGTTTGAGAAGATAGGTGGCGATTTCTTGCAGGATCTTCTTACGTCTTTCTAAAATACGGATGAGCCATTTCCCTGAAGCTAAGTGGCGGCGGATGAATGTCACCTCGTCTTGCTTGAGTTTTGTTTCTTCTAAAGCTTGGAGATAGGAGGCATGAATTTCAACGGAGGGAAGAAAAGAATCGTTAACCTCTACGCGCCAGGAGTCTTCTTCTTGAATCAAGAGAATATCAGCGGTCAAGGAAGGGTTGATTGCGTCATCGAATCCCCGCCCAGGGAATGGATTCAGCATGCGGAGTTCATTGTGGATAAGAGATTTCACCTCTTTAAGAGGGAGGTGAATTTTTTTTGCAAGTTTTGAAAGGCGAAGATGGAGAAGGTCTTGATAGTGGTGGGCAATCATTGTGTAGAGGGGAGAGGCTTCTTTGCCCTCAAGTTGAATAAGAAGGGCTTCTTGAGCAGAGCGTGCTCCAATTCCCAAAGGCTCCATTCTTTGAAAACGGTGAAGAATGGACTCATGGCCATTAAGTTCTTCAGGGGAAAGAGTTAGGTGACCATTGTGATCTAAAGATCCTGCAAAGTGACGTGCAATGCGCTTTTCTTGCTCTGTAGAAAAGTGGAGGTTAATTTCAGAGATTAAATGTTCATAGAGGGTCAGCCGATAGGGAATCAGCGAGGTGTCGAAGTCATTTGCTGAAGAGGCTGGGAGGTTCAAGACAGGGTTTTGCTGGATTTCTTGTTCAAGCCAATGGGAGAGTTCTTCAACGGGAAGCTGCAGGACATGAAACGCGCGCTGCATCGCAGCACTCATGATCAGCCGTTGGTCTTGCTGAATGCTTAAGTTAAATTGTGGACTTTTGTGCATTGCTTCCCCCTATTTCTTCATATAGCGCACAGGAAACTTACAAAAAAGCTGTTTTTAAATTGTCTTGATTAATAGAATGTTAAGGGCTTTTGAAGAAAAAGTGCTTGCAAAAGAAAATAAAAATGATAACAATTGATCGCAATAAAAACATTTTGATCAAGGATGACAAAAGATGAAGCAGCTGATTGGTATTATTACCGGTGCGGGGTTTCTCTTAATGACGATCCCCTATGCTCATCTCTCTTTGGAAAACCGAAATGACTCTTACCTCCGCTATCGAGAGGAATATACTCATAATCTTAAAAACTCTCTCATTCAGCGGTATAGAAAACTTTCCTACGAGGCGCCTAAAGAAGTGCCAAGGCAGGAAAATGAACAAAAGGAAGAAAAATGGAATTGCTCCCATTAACGAGTGTGATATTTTCACTCCTTGCAGGGGCCCCAGATATGGGAGGTCCCACAAGCGACACAAAAGGAGATATCCTGAGTCGCTATATTGGAAACCAAGTTGAAGAATATTACGAAGATGAAATTGTTTGCGAAAACAACGACGAAGTTGAAGAAGAGTATTCTTAAGAACCTATCCTAATAAAACTTTTCGCCGAGTTTTTGGATTATTTTGGTCGAGTTTTGGCTCCAATTTGCGGGGCTATATACCCTTGTCGATATTGCCCCCGCAAATTGGATCGAAAATCGTCGCAAAAGAACCGAAAAATCGACTGAAACTTTTTATTAGGATAGGTTCAGGGGTAAACCTTAAACTTGGCATATTTTCCGACAAGAGAGCGGATCGAATTTGATTCAAGGAACTCCACATCATAGGTGAGTCCTAGAGATGTATTGTATGCTTTCTTGATGATTCCTTTTCCAAAATCTTTATGGAAAACAACAGTTCCTGCCTTAAATCCTGACTCCTCTACCCAGTCTTCTTCCTCTTCAATGTTCTCATCCTTTGAAAGAGGATTGAGATATTGGGAGGGAACTTCCTTTAGAAAGCGAGACGGACACATCACTTTTGAAATCCCCCACATGAACCTGTAGGTGGAAGCAGTGAGGTAGAGCATTTGCTTAGCGCGTGTCATTCCGACGTAGCACAGGCGCCGTTCTTCTTCTAAAGCTTCAATGGAATCTTTGGAGTTAATATGGGGAAATAAGTCCTCTTCCATTCCCACAATAAATGTCAGAGTGAATTCTAGTCCTTTGCCGTTATGGAGGGTCATCATGCGCACTGAATCGTGTATCGGTTTCTCATCTAAGCTCGATTTAAGGGAGAGCTCTTCTAGAAAGGCAATAAGTGTGGGGGTTTCTGTCTCAGCACTCCACTCGGCAGCCTTATTGATCAAGGCTTCGAGGTTGCTTTTTCTGTCTTCGTAGGTTTCTGGATCTTCTCTCAGGACTTTTTCGTAGCGAGAACATTCAATCGCTTCTTGAACGATTTCTTCTAGAGGTTTTCCTTCGGAGACCATATCTTTGAGCACCCGGAGAGTCTGGAGGTAATCGGTGATCCCCTCTTCGACTTTTTTTGTAAGTTTGATCACTTGGGTTTCCCTAGAAAGAAGCTTTCGTACAAGTGAAAGGATGGGAAGGGAATGTTCTTCCGCAGCGTCTCTTAGTTTGGCAAGAGTGGCTTGACCAATCCCTCGTTTAGGAAGGTTAATCGTGCGCGCAAAAGAAAGGTAATCAGAATCAGAGATCACCATTCGAAGGAGGGATAGAATGTCTTTGATCTCCCTTCTTTGATAAAAGGAGAGACCTCCATAAATCACATAGGGAATTTGATATTTTAAAAGGGCATCTTCAAAGGTTCGGGATTGGGAGTTTGTGCGGTAGAAAATTACACATTCGCTTAAAGGAATGTGCTTTTCTCGGGTCTGACGGACAAGTTCTTCCACAACAAAAAGAGCTTCTTGACGCTCGTTTTCTGCAATGTAAACGCCGATTTTTTCTCCAGCTCCTAAGTCGCTCCATAGTTTTTTTTCATAGCGCTCTTCATTTTGTTCGATGAGGGCATTGGCTCCTTCTAAGATGTTTGAGGTGCTCCGGTAGTTTTGTTCTAGGGTGATCACCTGGGCATTTTCATAATCTTTTTCGAAATCAAGGATGTTGTGGATGTTGGCACCGCGCCATGAGTAAATGGATTGATCTGGATCTCCGACGACAAAGATGTTGTTATGTTTTTCAGCGAGGAGCTTTGTCATGAAGTATTGGGCAGCGTTGGTGTCTTGGTATTCGTCAATGAGGATGAATGACCACCGTTTTTGATAATGGGCTAGGGTTTCTTTAGATTCACGAAAGAGTTTAACGGTGAGATACAGCAAATCATCAAAGTCGAGTGCATTGTATTCCTTAAGCTTTTCTTGGTACGCCACAAACACATCTTTTAAGAGTTGGTCAGTGCGAGAATGAAAGTCTCTTGAAAGGTCTTGAGGAGAAAGGAGATCATTTTTGGCATTAGAAATGGCAATGCGTAGGGATTTAAGGAGCCCCTTCTCGTCTTTATACCCCATCGAGGCTAAACAGTTTTTTAAGAGTTGCAAACTGTCATTCTCATCGTAGATAGTAAAATCATTGCGGTAGCCAATGGCACTAATCGACTCTCTTAAAATCCGCGCTCCAAGGGAGTGAAAGGTGGAGGTTAAGACATACTGGTCTGCCATCATCTTGATGCGGACGCGCATTTCATCAGCTGCTTTGTTCGTAAAGGTCAGGGCTAAGATTTCAGAGGAGGGGACTCCGACCTCTAAAAGATGAGCAATGCGGCACGTCACAACGCGCGTTTTTCCTGAGCCGGCTCCTGCCAACACAAGCATGGGTCCTTCCATGTGTTTAGCAGCAAGTTCTTGTTTTGGGTTGAGTGTTTGTGTCATCCCATAAAGATACCATGGCTTTTAAATCGAATCAAGACAGGGTGTTATAAGATGGGATGGCGAAGCTCTCCTTCACGGAGGCCGAGGTTACCGTAGCGATGGTAGGAGACGGAAAGGGACATTTCGCGGAGGTAGTGAAGGAGTTCGATGCGTCCATTAGCAAGGACGGGTGCATGATCGATATAGCAGGCGAGTTCTGAGGTTTTTTCCTTTAAGGCATCAGAAGGGGGATGCAGCATACGGATCCGGCGGATGTGCCCGTGCTCGAGGCGGTCGATAAAGGTCTTTTCATCCTCTTCAATGATATTAAAAATAGGAAGGAGGGCCTCCCAATTGGCTTGGCGGATTTTTGCGTCTTCACTTTTTTCCCAGCTGATATCTAGACGCGTTTCTGTCGTGAGAGCAGCGGCAAACACGCGCAGGTAGTTAAGAGGAGAGTCTTGGGGACCAATGCGAAAGAGCATCTTCTTATGAGGGAGATAACGGAAAAAGTTATCCTCTCCGACCACTTTTGAAGGATCTTTATCGCGCCTAAACTGCTGCCAGTGGAAAGCATAGCTTGAGATACTGGCGTACCAGATTCCTAAATCTTCGGCTGAAAGATCAAATTTTTCTAAAAAGCGGGTGAGGTTGTTGACCCAATCCCCCACAGGGAATTTCTCTTTAGGAATGCCTATTTGTTTCGCATGCATAAATTGTGTGAGATAGTTAGGCCCCCCCGCTTTGGATCCGTGCCCAAAGCAGCTATTTTTCGTTCCACCAAAAGCTTGCCTTCTGACAATGGCTCCTGTGATGCTCCGGTTAATGTAACAGTTTCCAGCGATAATAAGGCGTTGCCACTTTTGTTGTTCCCGTTTGTCAAGAGAGTGGATCCCTGATGTGAGTCCATAGGGAGTGGAGTTAGCAATGTGAATCGCTTGATCGAGATTTTCGGCTCGGATGAGGCCCAGAACAGGGCCAAATAATTCTGTTTTCTGCGTGAAATTTCCCCGTTTAACCCCGAGTTTAATGCCTGGAGTCCAGAGGTGGGGATTATGGGGGTCTTGCTTCGGCTGAAGTAACCAAGATTCTCCAGGTTCTAAAGTTGTGAGTCCTCGATGGAGGGCTGTATTAGGAGGATTGATAAGAGGGGTCATTTTATTCGCAAGGTCCCAGGGCGATCCCACTTTTAAGCTCGCTGCGGCATCTCGAAGCTGTTGCATGAAATGGGGATCGTCATATACCTCACGTTCCAAGATCACAAGAGAAGAGGCGCTACATTTTTGTCCATTATGCCCAAAGGCAGATTGGATGATTTCTTTGATGGCAAGATCTCTGTCGGAAAGGGCGCTCACAATCAGCGCATTTTTTCCTCCTGTTTCTGCAGAGAGATCGATACCAGGGCGGAGTTTCATAAAGAGTTTTCCGGTACTTGTCGCTCCCGTTAAAATAACGGCATTGACTCTTGTATCTTGGATGAGTTTTGACCCTGTAGGATCATCGTCGCAGTTGATAAACTGGAGGACTTTTTTAGGAATACCCGCTTCCCAAAGAGCTTGTACCAGGGCGTATCCTGTAAAGACGGTTTCTGGCGCGGGCTTAAACAAAACACAGTTTCCTGTCACAAGTGCGGCTAAGATTCCTCCACAAGGGATTGCTTTAGGAAAATTCCAGGGAGATGCCACGAGAATCGTTCCTTTAGGAGTCCACTCTAAGTCTGTTTGCATAGAAAGTTGTCGCATGGAACGGAGATAGTACTCTGCAAAGTCGATGGCTTCAGACAGCTCCACGTCTGCTTCAAGAAGAGTTTTTCCCGCATCCCCAATCATAGATCCGATTTGATTTCCCCGGTCTTCTCTCAGTTTTTGTGCCGCTTGGGATAAGAGGCTGCATCGCTCTTCGACAGAAGTGTTTGCCCAATTTGCCTCTTCTTTTTTGGCGCATGTGAGGGCATGATCGATTTCTTTCCAGTCGGCCTTGGAGTAAGTGTAGTAAGAGCGAAGCGGCTCAGAAGGATCAATCCCATTCCCTTTGTTTTGCGTGTGGATCTCTTCGCCATTAATGACAAGAGGAATAGAGTCTAGGGTTTTCCCTTTCCAGTTTTGGATAATAGCTTCTGCCCATTTCCGGTTTTGAGGGAGAGAAAAATCGGTATCAGGTTCGTTTTCAAAGGAGGCATGGAAGTCGAGGTGGATGGGGGCTTCGAGTCGGTTTTGTTTCCGGCGCGGCGCATTTTCCACTGTATCTTTGAGACGGCAGGCTTCTGAAAAGAGAGCAGACTGCGTTTCCCACTCTTTGGAGCCAGCTTTGAGTCCAAAGCTATGAGCTAGAAAGTTTTCTGCGCCTGTGTTTTCATCAAGGCGTCGGATCAAATACGCAATGGCACTTTGGAAGTCTTCGCGGGTTGCCACAGCGCAGTAGAGTAGCATATCTCCAGTCAGCGCTTGCACCACACGTCTCATGTGATCGGCCATCCCTTCGAGCATTTCAAAGGTCACTTCTCGTTCGACTCGGTTTTCCAAACGGAGAAGCATTGCAAAGGAGATATCGAAAATGTTGTGGGATGCAATCCCAATATGGACAGCATGAGCATGTTGAGGTTCACAGGCGTAGAGAACCATCCGTTTATAGTTTGCGTCGGTCCGGACCTTACTGGTATAGGGCGCTTGAGCCCATCCTTTAAGAGAAGCTTCATGTTGCTCCATCGCCATGTTTGCCC